>CAJWFD010000031.1 GCA_913031435.1 uncultured Cryomorphaceae bacterium | reverse complement strand
ACATCTGGATTAGCTACCGTCGTTAGAATGGCACTTTCAAAGTCAAAGAAATGGTCCGGAGTCGTGCCGGACTCAAAGGTGATCGGCAAACTAGAGCGTGGGGTGGCAATGCTACCCGCCACTTGTTCTATATCGTCCACGTAGAAGGTGTTTCCACCACCGTTAGTGAAGGGCTGGGGCATGATGACGAGATCAGCACTCCCTGAACAAGCAGGGATTCCAAAGTCGAAAATCAAAGTTTCCCATGCGCTAGTCACGGTCGTTACAGCATCCACCTCGCCACTATATGGAGATTCAAGCTTAATTTTTACTATGGTACCCACTGGCTCCGTAGTATACACCTTCATGGAAAGAACACTCGTGCTGGCACTGGAAAAGTTTAATGAGGATACGGAAGTTATTTTACCTCCTGCCCACATGTCAGCGACATTTACCTTGATAATTTTAGCAACATTAGCACTGCTGTTTCCTAAAGAACTAGGATTAGAAACAATGGCGAAAGAAGCTCCGTCATACCCCTGCATTCCAGAGGTGGTAGATTCAAAATCTAAGGGAAGAGATTGCGCCCAACCAAACGTCGAGGCCAACATGAACAAAGAGAATATTAGTTTTTTCACTGTAGATGTTTGTTGATTTGAATCGTGAAATATACAGAACTAAATGATTGTTCTGAATGGTATTTAAAATTAATGCTTGGCCGTTTAAAACGGCGTCAGTGAACGATTAAAAGAATGAGATGCGGCTATGGTTAATACAGCGTCTGATAAAACTGTTCGTGCAGACCGGAAACTACTCAAAGGAGCAAGTCCTTTGGCTTCAACCGGAGAGAAATAAATCTTAGAGCTTACTAGATCAAGGTGTAGCTCAATTTGAGAGTAACCTTCTTGTGATTTAACTTTTCAATCCGTCTAACCAGTCACTTTGGTTAACATATAAGGGTAATGCCTGTATAAACAAGGGCTGCTCCAAACAAAAAAGCACCTGCTATTTCTAACAAGTGCTTGATTCTATTGTGGGCCCACCAGGGCTCGAACCTGGGACCACCTGATTATGAGTCAGGTGCTCTAACCAACTGAGCTATAGGCCCTGTTAAAGTAATAGCAAGCTACTACCCTCACATAAAGTTTGTAGAAATTAATTCCTACTAAACTTAAGGCTGCAAATATATATCGCCGGTACTTATTTCAAGACATAAATTAAATAATAGTCCTAATAAAATATAACTAGGCTTTGACCGCAGCGTTGATCATGATATTCATTGCAGCTCTGAAGGCTTAATTCCATGATGGGTGGAATGGATTTCAACGAAGAAGAATAATCAAAGTAGTTCGTTTTTAATCATTTTAGAAGCTCTTTAAAATATCCATACTCTTTCGCTCATGATAACTAGCCTTTTAATAACTCTAGAGCGTTTATAATATAATGTCAGGGCCAACAACCAAGAAGTCAACTAACTTTGTGTTAAAGTTACAATTAATGAACACTAGGCATATTTTAGTTGCAAGTTTTGCTAGTTTTTCTAGTCTACTTTGTGGGCAAAACATTCCAGTTGACTTTGAGCCAACTGGTTTTGGATCAACCTGGAACTGGAAAGTGTTTGAGAATGATTACAACCCATCATTACAAGTAGTCACAAACCCCGATACAACAGGAATCAATACGAGTCCAAATGTTGCTCGTTTTGACGCTTTGCAGTATGGTCAAGCTTTTGCGGGATGTGAAACCCAGCATGGATCTGATATCGGAAGTTGGACCATAGATAATTCGAACAAAATAATTCGAATCATGGTGTATAAGAGCACTATCAGTGATGTAGGAATTAAGTTGGTTAGATATGATAATTGGTCTTTAGGAGAAATAAAAATTGCCAACACTCTCGTTAATGAGTGGGAGCAGATTGAATTTGATTTTAGTGCGCACATAGGGAATACCTATGACCAAATGGTGATTTTCCCTGATTTCACCGGACGTCCGGCGGACAGGGTTATCTATTTCGACAACATCTATGGCACAGAATATATGGCTCCACCACCCCCGCCCCCAGCTATAGATAGTGCAACCATGAGTTTACCGAACTTTTTTACGCCTAACTCTGACGGAATAAATGACCGTTACCAGCCAAGCTTTCAAAATGCTGACTGGGGTGAATGGTCAGTTTTTAACAGGTGGGGACAAGAGGTCTTCGTTACAGATAACCTCAGTGAAAAGTGGAACGGCATGGTACAAGAATCTGAAGCTGCTGCAGGAGTTTATTTTATCCTGGCGCGATGTGGGTCAATAGAAGCTGGTAATACCGTTGAAATGAAAGGAGTAATCCATCTTATAGATTAGCGGCTACTCATCTAATTGTATTGCGCGCGCGACCAATCAAAATTTAGGTTTATGATCAAGCAAATTTGGTTCGATTTCGGTAACATCTTCATTCCTATATATCCGGAGAGAACCCAGGAGAGCTTTAAACAAAGTGGTGTACAACTATCTAAACCCGCTTTTCAAGTCTTGAATGCGGAGTATGAAATAGGTGCTTTAACCACACACGAGTTTCTTCAAACTATTACAATAAGTTGTAAATACCTGCAAAGCTCACGTGCGGTTGGTGCGGGTTGGGATGCGCTATTAGGTGAGATGAACGACAATACACTATTCCTTCGAAATCTATCAAGGAGTTACGCGACTTGTTTGGTTAGCAACACAAATGAAGCCCATATCACGACCATACAAAAAACGGCTGGTTCATTTCTTTGGAATGCATTCATCAATCAATTCGAAGAGCTTTTCCTTTCCTACCAATTGGGAATGAGAAAACCTAATGCCAATTACTTTGAGCATGTTCTTGAAAAAATGAATGCTGTACCAGAAGAGGTACTCTTTATTGATGATACCCTAGCTAATCTTGTTGCTGCGGAAGATCTGGGTATTCAAACCTGGCAGTTCAATGCCCATGAAGGGAATTTAGAGCGTGAACTACCCGCGGTCTTGGCAAAGCTCAATAAGAGTGCCTCCAGTATCCTTAGGGTGTAAAAAACATACCCATTTGTGGTCTGCACCTTCCTTGGGTTCTGCATTTAATAACCTGAAGCCTTCTAGCGATAAACGAGCCATTTCAGCTTTGATATTATCCACGGCATACGCTACATGATGTAGACCTTCACCCCGCTTCTCAATAAACTTAGCGATAGGGCTTTCTGCATGTGTAGCTTCAAGTAATTCAATTTTAGTTGAACCCACTTTAAAAAAACTAGTACGTACACCTTCAGCCTCTATGGCTTCCTGTTTGTACGGCGGAATACCTAAAATTTTCGTGTACAAAGCATTACCCTCTTCTAAAGACTTCACTGCTATTCCTAGGTGTTCAATATTTGTTAAGTGCTCCATCTATTTTTCCGTTGAAAGTATTCCAAGCGCCACAAGCGACGCATACTTGCCTTCTTTCGCCATCAGCTCGATGTGCGAACCCTGCTCTATTAGACGTCCATGATCAATATAAACGATATTATCCGCTCGTTGTACTGTGCTAAGTCTGTGGGCAACCACAACCGTGGTTCTATCTTTCATTAAAGATTCAAGCGCGTTTTGAACGCGTGCCTCGCTTTCATTATCTAATGCAGCGGTAGCTTCATCCAAAAGTAGCAGGGTGGGATTTGCATAATAAGCGCGTGCAATACAAAGTCGTTGTCGCTGACCACCACTGAGGTTTTTACCGCCTTCCCCTATAAATGCACTCGGCTTAAGCTTAGACACAAAATCTAAACATTGGGCAGCTTCTAGCGCCTTGTCAACTTTTGCCATGTCTGGAGTTAAAGACATACTAACGTTAAAGGCAACGGTATCGTTAAATAACATAGCGTGCTGAGGAACCCATCCTAATTCTTTACGATAGCTGTCCAATAACAAGTCTTCTAAAAGCGTATCTCCTAATTTAACTGAGCCTTTCGAAGGCTGGTCAAAACCTGCCATAAGGTGCAATACCGTAGTTTTACCTCCGCCCGAGGGACCCACCAATGCCGTTGTTCTTCCAGGCGCAATTTTAATGTCAATACCTTTGAGCGCTTGTACATCAGCGTCGTAACTGAAATGTACCTTGTCAAAACACAGCCCCTTGCTCCACATATGTTTAGAAGGCACTACAGATCCCTGCTTAGGCTCGGGCATGTCTATGACCTCTAATATTCTATTCGCGCTAGCGTTTCCTTTTTGAATGTCATAAAGTGCATTCGTGAGGTTTTTAAATGCGGGTATTAATTGGTAAAAGAGAACAATAAAAGCCACCAATTCTCCACCCGTTAATTTGTTTCCTTCCAGAACCTCCTTTCCTCCTAAATACAATACCACCAATAAAACACCCACGCCTAAAATCTCCGCAATTGGAGAGCTTAAATCACGCTTTCTAAAGACACTAATCATATGCTTGCGCCAATTCTCTAGGCTGAGTTCGTAACGTCTTTTAAAGGCCTCATTAGCCACGAATCCTTGCACAATAGCGACATTACTCAATGCTTCTTCCAATAAAGAAGTGTTTTGGCCCAGTTCTTCTTGTGCCTTCTTAGCACTGCGCTTTAAGCTTCTACCCACAGTGGCTATAAGGCCGCCGGAAATAGGTATAATAGCAATGGCTAAACCCGTTAGCACAGGACTCATAGTGAAGAGCACGATCAGGGTCCCAATAATCATCAAGGGATCACGAACGAAACCTTCCATTCCCTTGAGCATGGACCACTCAATCTCATTTAAATCTGCCGTAGCCCTTGTCAATAAGTCACCTTTTTGCGCTTTGCCATGAGCTCTTAAGGATATGACCAACCATTTCCTATGTAACGCTTCTTTATAATGCGCGACCACACCGTTGCGGACGGGTGCCATCAGCCATAGCGCAGCATAGCGAGAAAGGTTTTTAAGTATAAATAGTATTGTGGTGCCCAAAATAACGAGCTTCAATGTCTCTAGCGATCCATTCTCCAGTTTATGTGCTTGTACCACAGCGGCAAGTTTTGCTTTCCAAACAGCAGCATGACCTAGTTCAGTTCCGGGTGTTTCAAATATTAAATTCAGGATTGGAATCAGTGAACCCACAGAGCCAATGCTAAAAACAACAGTCAAGAGATTGAAAAAAGCGGCTAAAATCACAAGGCCCATATAGGGCTTTACGGACTGGAGAATGCGTAAAAATGACTTCATCTGTGGAATTGATTCATAACGAAGGTAGTGCTTAGATGTCAATGCGTAAATTTGCACCTATGGAAAGCACAAGACAACTTAAAATTGCCAAACTTCTTCAAAAGGAAATGGCGACTATTTTGCAAGATTTGGCCCGTGAGCATTTTGCAGGGACATTACTGAGCGTCTCTAAAGTGCGTGTTAGTCCTGACCTGGGTGTGGCAAAAATCTATGTCAGTATTTTCCCTATTTCAATGACCCAAGAGGTAGAGAAATTCCTCAACGTAAATAATGCGAAACTCCGCGGTGCATTAGGACACAGCGTAGGTCGCCAGTTGAGAGTCGTTCCTAACCTTGCGGTCTTTGTGGACGATAGCCTAGAGTATGAAGAGAACATTGACCGTCTTTTACGCGGCGAAGGCGAAAGCCCAATACTATAATTCAACCTTTGGGCTCCTTTTCTACATTTCTCGCTAGAAAATATTTCTTCTCCTTTGGTAAGCTTGGAGCCATTAGGTTAATGTCACTTACCGCATTATTTGGCCTGGCACTAGGAACTGCTGCCATGACGATCGTTTTAAGTGCTTTTGCAGGTTTAGAGGAACTTATTTCAGAACAGTTTGAAGATGCCAACGCTGATTTGAAACTAAGTCCTGTAGATGGTCCTTATCTTAATATTGATCATTCCGACTCCTTGTTTTTGAGTGGTTTAAAGTCCAATTTCTCCGACACAAAGATATTTCCGGTTTACAAAAAAAGAGTTCTCCTCACCTATGGAAACAACCAGCACATCGCCTATCTGCTTGGTGTTCCGGAAGCTTATAATGATGCTCATAAAATACAAGATCACCTCATCACTCAGGCAGATCCCGGTCTCGATCTTGGCAGCCATATCCTAAGTCTTGGTTCAGGAGTTGCCTACCACCTTGGTATCTCCAGCACAAACCCTCCTCCTATCATCTCCGTGTACTTGCCCAAAGTCACTACAGAGACAACGGCACTTAATCTGTCTAACGCTATTGATGCTGTTAATGTATTTGTAAATGGTGTGCATTCCGTACAACCTGACTATGACCAGCAATATGTCATTGCGCCTGAAAAATGGGTACGTGAATTTACGGGCGCTACGGAGCCCTCTTATCTAGAGTTCCATTCCAGCAAAGAAAATAAACTCCGCAAAACGTTAGAAGGCTACTTCAAAGATCGCGTTGTTATAGCGAACACTCTTGAGCAAGAGGCCACGCTATTCAAAGTGATGCGCTCTGAACGGCTCGTTGTTTTGGCTATTTTATCTTTCGTCGTGGTGCTGGCAAGCTTTGGTGTTGTTTCCGCTTTGACCATCATCGCGTTAGAAAAGAAATCAGACATTAGAACTTTATGGTCTATGGGGACATCAGAAAAACAGCTCCGAGGCGTCTTCTTTAAAAATGGAATGCTCATTGTGGCCTCTGGCTGGTTGGTTGGATTAACTCTGGGAACCCTTGTCATATTGCTGCAGAAATATATCGGCATTGTACCTCTAGGCTCGGGGTACATTCGAGAGTACTATCCAGTGCAGCTTACCATAGAACATCTGGCCTTAACCTCCACTATTGTGCTTAGTATTGGAACGGTGCTGAGCGCGTGGGCAACCAGAAACGTTGCGCTCATTAAATAACTATTTGCTTGTCCGCGGTTTTGCCATACTGTAGGTTATTAAGTTCACCTAACTCCTGCACATTCCCGTATTTCGAAATGTATTCTTGCTCGATCTCATTTAATGTTGACAGCACATCGGCAGGATCCTCAATAGTCACTAACCTCGATCTGTAAGGTTTAAAGTGTGTGAGGCCTCGGAAATAGTTTGTATAATGCTTTCTTGTTTCCATGATGGCATAGCGCTCTTCCTTCCACATAAGACTGAGTTCAAAATGTTCTCGTGCAGCAGCAACTCGCTCTTGGACGGTGGGCTTAGCACGTTCCGTACCGTGGGCGAAATAATGCTTTATATCGTCAAATATCCAAGGATACCCAATACTCGCTCGACCAATCATTATCCCATCTACACCATACTTATTTCTATACGCTAATGCTTTAGCACCGCTGTCTACATCTCCATTACCAAAAACAGGAATATGAAGTCGAGGATTATTCTTTGTCTCGGCTATCAAGCTCCAATCGGCTTCGCCTTTATACATCTGTTTTCTGGTACGACCATGAATAGAAATAGCTTGAATCCCTACATCCTGCAGACGCTCTGCGACTTCAACGATGTACTTAGAATCCTCATCCCAACCCAATCTAGTCTTCACAGTAACCGGTTTATTCACTGCCTTGACAATCTCAGCAGTCATTTGAACCATTTTAGGAATATCTTGTAGAATTCCAGCCCCTGCCCCTTTACAAGCGACATTCTTAACGGGACAACCATAATTAATATCAATAATATCTGGGTTGGATTCCTCACAAATGGCGGCTGCCTGGCGCATACTTTCAATCTCACTCCCGAAAATTTGAATACCAAGCGGCCGCTCATACTCATAAAAGTCGAGCTTCTTCACACTCTTCGCTGCATCACGAATCAGTCCCTCAGAAGAGATAAATTCTGTGTACATCACATCTGCACCGTGGTCCTTGCACAACTTTCGAAACGGTGGATCACTCACATCCTCCATAGGAGCAAGAAGCAATGGAAACTCACCTAATTCAATATCGCCTATCTTTACCATAGCGCAAAAATACAACCAGATGGGCGACACTGACAAGACACTTGAGTGGGGAACTGCAAGAACTATGATGGTTTTTATATTAATCACCATGGTGTCCTTGTTTTTCTTTGGCGGAATAGGGATGACTTTTGTGAAAAGCACCTTCGGATTAGAGAGTACCAGCGGGATGCGCTGGCTACAGTTCTCCATATCTATTGGACTTTTTCTGATGCCTCCGCTCCTTTTTGCACAGCATGCATCTAGCACACCAGCAGCATTTTTAGGCTTAAACAAGCTTCCAACCTATTCTTCTGCTCCACATTCTCGGAAGAATGCCAAGAATCTTCCTCCTAAATACTTCACTTTTTTAGCACTCCTAATGGTTGCTGTTGGTTCATTCTTCGCAATAGACCTGCTCTCACATATCAACCATATGCTTCCTGACTATTCTTGGACGGAAGCCTTAATCGCGCAAGAAGAGCAAATGACAGACACCCTAGCTAAGCTCCTCTCACAGATGACACTATCTGCTTTAGCGGCAAACGTTGTGGTCATGGTATTAATACCTGCTTTTGGGGAAGAACTGTTCTTCCGTGGTGTTTTACAAAAGGTTTTTCATAGCAATTTCGGTGCTCCCACAGCAGTGGTCGTAAGTGCTCTTTGCTTTGCTTTTGCGCACCAACAACCGTTGAGCATGCTGCCTATCTTTTTCATGGGCCTAACTTTTGGCTACGTTAGGATCTGGACAGGTTCACTTTGGGCGCCAATACTTCTACACGCTGTAAACAATGGTTTTGCTTTAGGAAGTGCTTATTTTAACAATGGCGTACTCCAAGACACTTCCGTAGTTGCTGGATCATGGATATCTTCCCTTGGACTCATTCCGTGCATCTTAGGGCTTCTATGGCTCAGGAACATCTATAAAGCTCACACTGCTTGGCTGCAGTAAGGATATCGAATAATTTTAAGCAACAAAAAAGCCGATCCCAGTGGGATCGGCTTTTTTAGTTTGCACTATCTGTTCGCTAGTTCTCTGAGCTATAAAGCGCATCTACGTTTTTAGGCTGCAATGAACTATAATTTATTTTTAACGCCTGCGCTTTGCGCAATTGCAATTTGATATCTGAAATTAGACCCATTTTCACGGTTCTATCAGCTTTGATACTCATTGTCATTAATGGACGCTCTTCTTCCGACTTTGTCTCGCGTTCCGAAATAACAAATGCCTGAACATCATCCAGTGTAGCAAAAGAATCATTCAATTGAATACGTGGAGATTTCCCAAACTTATCTTGGTATTTCTGACGCGGTGCACCAGCATAGATATAAGTCACTAGTGACTTCCGTTCAAGCTTTTGAATTTCTGTTGCCTGTGGTTTGTTGACCGCTACCTTAAGATCAACTTCACGCATTACCGTAGCAACCATAAAGAAGAACAACAACATAAAAACGATATCAGGAAGTGCCGACGTATTCATCGCCGGCAAAGCTTTATCCTTCTTTTTCTTAAGTACTGCCATTATCCACCAATATTTAACGGTTCTGCCTCAGAAATTTTCTGCGGGTAAGAAGTCTTGATTTCCTTGATGATATCTTGGTCCTCATCAGAATCCATTTCACGATAACTACGACCATATTCGCTCTCTGCATACTCATCACGTAAATCTTGGTAGGCAGCGATAAGTTCGTTCTGAACTTTCACATACATACCATAAGAAGTACCACGATCATTTTGCAAAGAAATAACCGCCTTATCAGGATTATCTGAACTGATCGACATTCCGTAGCCTTTGCAATAGTCACAAGACCTGTCCCCGTTATTATCAATAAATTCCATGGCTTTCTCGCGCAATTGCCCGATTTCCAAGTATTCATCTTCAACTAACAACTGGTCATTCGAATTGACTAGAACGGTAAAGATATTACGCTCCTTAATAGGCGGAGGATCTTGAATCAGCTCTTCATCAAACGGCGGAAGCTTTCTATTAATACCTTTATCCGTATCCATGGTAGTGGTTACAAGATAGAAGATCAGCAATAGGAAAGCAATGTCAGCCATTGAACCTGCATTGATTTCTGGTATGGCTCTTTTATTTCTTGCCATTTAAACCTTATTTAATTGCTCTTGAAACGATTGAATACACTACAGCCAAAACAGCGCCTGCTGCTAATATGTAGAACGCATTCAACATTGCGCTAACCGCAAGTGATGTCTCTAAAGTCACGTCTTTATAATTCTGGTAATCTGACCCGTCTGCAAAGGCATAACTTAATATACCTAAAACCACAACTGCGGCCAGTCCAATACCTACACCTTTGATCCCTTTTGGGTTGACCACAAGTGAGAGTAAAAAGCTCAACACGGCAACGATCACACCAATAATGGTAATGATAATTCCGTAGGACACAAATCCAGGAGCACTGCTATCATTCGAAGCAACCATGATAAACATGATTACACCAATCACACCTAGCACGATACCTAGAATACGTCCAAAAAATGGAAGTTTACTAGCCATACTGATTATGAGTTTTTCTTGTTAAACGCTACTAATAAATCCAAGAAAGAAATAGAAGCATCTTCCATGTTTATTACAATACTGTCAATCATTGCAACGATCAAGTTGTAAAATACTTGTAGGATAATCGCAACGATCAAACCAAATACAGTAGTCAAAAGGGCGATCTTGATACCACCAGCTACAAGAGAAGGATTGATATCACCCGCAGCCTCAATCGCATCAAATGCACCGATCATACCGATTACCGTACCCATGAAACCAAGCATTGGTGCCAAAGCGATAAACAATGAAATCCAAGAAACGCCTTTTTCAAGCTTGCCGTTCTCTACTGAACCTACGCTCATAATGGACTTATCTACCATGTCTAGGCCCTCGGAGTAATGGTCTAAACCTTCAAAGAAAATCGTAGCAACTGGTCCGCGAGTATTGCGACAAACCTCTTTAGCAGCTTCAATTCCACCGTTATTAAGTGCGCCTTCTACTTCATTCAACAACTTTTCAGTGTTGGTCTGAGCAAAAGTTAAATAAATGATACGCTCGATAACCAGAGCTAAACCTAAAACCAAGGCAAGCAATACAAACGACATAAAGAATGCACCACCCTCGATAAATTTTTCTTTCAAAATTTGAGTAAATGCCTTTTCTGCAGGAGCAGATTCTTCAACTACTACTTCTTCTTCAGCTACTTCTTCAGTAACAGCAGAGTCAGTTGTTGCAGCTGCAGAGTCAACGGCTGCATCTGCAGAATCCATTGTTTCAGTAACAGCCGAATCAGCTACTACTTCTTCAGTAGCCGCCATATCTTCTTGGGCATAAGCGTTAACGGTACCCATTGATAGGACAACGATAGCAAACAAAGAGAGTGCTTTTTTCATTTTAACTTGTGTTTATTTCAATTTAACAGTGTTAGAGCATGTTCATGTTACCAAACAGCAACAAAACAATGCGGGTCGAAAATACAAAAAATTGGTGTCGATTTCCTAATCTGTGAGCTCTCCTGACAGACTTGTCGTAAACTTACTACGAAAATCTTCTTCCGAAAGCCCCTGACCGAGCAATACCATAGCTTTGACTAAAGCACTCTCAAACGTCATGTCATTGGCGCTTAGCATATTAACCTGCTCTAAAGTACTTGAGCTATCATAGAGTCCTGGAACAACAGATCCACTGACACACTGTGAAGTATTGACAATAATGGTTCCATTTTTTTCCACTTCCTGTAAAAATTTCAAGAATTGACTCGATCTAGGGGCGTTTCCAGCTCCAAATGTCCTCAACAAAAGAACTTTCCAATGTTTTAAAACAGGCAATTGATCATAAACCAGTCCGGGGTATAAAGTCACGACCCCTACTTCCTGATTCAATTTTTTCTGAATGAGCAATGGACCTTTTGACTTCCAAAGAAGCTCATTTGCAACGGTTACTTTAACACCACTTTCCGCTAATGCAGGAAAGTTTGGCGAACTGAATGCATCAAACTCATTAGAAGATCGTTTGTACGCGCGGTTACCTCTCAAAAGTTGGTATTCAAAGTAAATACACACTTCCTGAATCAAGCCATTGTCATTTTCATCAACCATGGCGGCAAATTCAAAAGCACTCACTAAGTTCTCTATTGCATCGGTTCTAAGAACACCTACAGGCAACTGAGAACCTGTGATAATTACTGGCTTTCGCAAACCCTGAATCATAAAACTCAGAGCACACGCTGTATAGGCCATGGTGTCAGTACCATGTAAAATTACGAAACCATCCACCTGGTCCATGAGTGATTCTATGGTCTCGGTAAGCTCAACCCAAATTGCAGGAGTCATTTCTGAACTGTCAATAGGATGGGATAACGCAACTGGTATAATATCGATAGGTAGCAGCTTCAAAGACGGTACTTTATCGCTCACTGCTCCAAACTCCATTGGGGTAAGTTTTCCGACATCATTGCGACGCATTCCTATGGTTCCACCGGTATATATTAAAGCAATTTTACGCATCTAGTGAAAATAGTTTTTTTGCATTAGTACTGGTCAGGACAGCGACTTCTTCTAGGCTGATGGTTAAAACTTCAGCAACTACTTGAGCAACCTCAGCCATGAATGCTGGTTCGTTTTTAGATCCCTTAAATGCACTAGGCGTAAGATAGGGTGCATCTGTTTCTAGAAGAATTCTATCCCTTGGAATACCATCAATCACAGTGTCCGTAGCTGATCTGTTATACGTATAGGATCCACCTATGCCAAAGTAAAACTCACCTAGTTTTAAGATGCGCTTCACCTGCTTGTTTCCTCCGCTAAAGCAATGAAATACACCACGAATTCTACCTTCATGTTTTACTTGAGCGGCCTCTAGAACTGGTAAAAGCTGCTTAAAACTACTTCTCACATGTAAAACAATGGGCAAATCCCATTCAACTGCCCAATCCAATTGGGCCTCTAGCGCTTGAATTTGAATATCCTGCGTAGTTGTATCCCAGTATAAATCCATACCTATTTCTCCCACCGCACAATACTTATCTGGAGTTTTCAGGTAATGGGATCTTATCGTATCTAATTCTGACTCCCAATCTTCCTTGACATAACAAGGATGCAGTCCTACCATCCCATAAGTCTTCAGCTCGGGGAAACTCGAGGCAACTCCATCTAACAATGGCAAACTCGACGCAGAAATATTAGGCAATAGAATCGTTTTGACTCCAGCAGCAATCGCAGCGAGTTGGACTTCTGATTTACGATCACTAAAAGCTTGATCATATAGGTGACAATGGGTATCTGTAAACATTAAAGGGGCATGTTGCCGTGTTTCTTTTTCGGAAGTTGTTGTGCTTTGTTTTCAAGCATTTTAAAGGCTCTAATCAATAGAGACCTCGTTTCTTCTGGTAGAATAACTTCGTCTATATAACCGCGTGAGGCAGCCTTATAGGGATTCGCAAATTCTTCAGCATATTCAGCTTCTTTCTCTGCCAATTCAACCGCAGGATCTTTGGCACCTTGTATGTCTCTTTTAAAAATGATTTCGGCGGCACCTTTCGCGCCCATCACCGCGATCTCCGCAGAGGGCCATGCAAAATTCATATCTGCACCAATCTGTTTAGAATTCATCACACAGTAAGCGCCTCCATATGCCTTGCGAGTAATTACTGTAATTCTTGGAACGGTAGCTTCACTAAACGCATAGAGTAGTTTCGCACCATTCGTGATAATTCCATTCCATTCTTGATCCGTTCCCGGCAGAAATCCAGGGACGTCTTCGAAAACCAGTAATGGGATATTAAACGCATCACAAAATCTGACGAAACGAGCGCCTTTTTGAGATGCTTGGATGTCTAACACTCCAGCCAAATAAGCGGGTTGATTTGCCACAATTCCGATGGACTTTCCCGCGAGTCGAGCGAAGCCTACGATCATGTTTTCAGCGAAATCTTTATGGACCTCAAAGAAAGAGTTATCGTCTATAGTACCTTCGATGACTTCCTTCATGTCATACGGCTGGTTGGCATTATCTGGAACAATGTCCTTCAATACCATACGTGTTTCATCACCACCTGAATAAGGCAATGAAGGGGCATCTTCATCACAGTTTTGAGGAACATAGCTCAAAAGCTTTTTCAATCCCTCAATCAGCGCTATTTCGTTTGGATAAGTGAGGTGGGTTACGCCGCTTTTTGTTGCATGCGTATTAGCGCCACCCAGTTCTTCCGCGGTAACTTCTTCATGGGTTACCGTTTTGACAACATTAGGTCCGGTGACAAACATGTAGGAGGTGTCCTCTACCATCATGATGAAATCTGTCAATGCAGGAGAATAAACCGCACCACCAGCACAGGGACCCATCATGGCAGATAATTGAGGTATAACTCCTGAGGCCTGTACATTGCGGTAAAAAATATCGCTGTACCCTCCTAAAGAGACTACGCCCTCCTGAATACGGGCACCACCACTGTCATTAAGACCAATCAATGGAGCACCGTTTTTCATGGCCAAATCCATCAATTTCACGATTTTTTCTGCGTGTGCTTCAGCTAGGGAGCCTCCAAGAACTGTAAAGTCCTGGGCAAAGACATAAATTAATCTTCCGTTGACGGTTCCGTATCCTGTGATGACACCATCACCTAAAATTTTCTGCTGGTCTAATCCAAAGAGGTTGCTCCGGTGCTGTACTAAAGCTCCCATCTCTTGAAATGACCCTTCATCTAAGAGAAAGAATATTCGCTCACGTGCAGTCAGTTTTCCTTTTGCGTGCTGGGCTTCAATACGTTTAATGCCGCCGCCTTCTTTGCTTTTAGCTCTTAAATCTAGTAGTTCTTGACGTTTGTCCTGCATGGTGGTTCTAATGCTTAAGTTCTGGCTTCAATTTACTTCTTTAGAAAAGGCATCGCGCAAATTTACTTTGCTATGCCTGTGATATCTTTTAGTTTCCTTCGCTTTTCTACGGATTTCAATCTGTTCTTCTTCTGGAGCTTGGGTTACATCTATACACTGCGGTGTACAGCAACCTTCATGTTTTGCTTCACATTCTTCACACTGAATGAACAAGAGGTTACAGGCTTTATTTAAGCAGTTTGCGTGGCGCGCAGAGGGCTGGCCGCACTGGTGACATTCTGAGATAACTTCTTGTGAAATTTCCTCACCTAATCGTTCATCAAATACGAAATTCACACCGTGAAACTTATTGGGAAGGTTCTCCTGATCTATTTGTCGGGCATAATCTATAATGCCACCGTGAAGCTGGTTCACATCCTCAAACCCATGGTGTTTCAAATATGCTGAAGTTTTTTCGCAACGAATACCACCAGTACAATAAAGCAACACTTTTCTACTTTCTTGACCTTTTAATTTTTCTAAGACCATGGGCAGTTCATCTCGAAAGGTCTCTGCCTCTGGCAAGACCGCTCCTTCAAAATGACCAATCTCACTTTCATAATGGTTGCGCATATCAACAACAAGAGGATCATCATTCTCGATCGCTTTATTCCATGACTTTGCGTCAAGGTGCTTGCCCACATCTGTTACGTCATAGTCCCCGGGCTGAAGTCCATCGGCTACAATTTGCTCACGTACTTTTACCTTGAGCTTTAGAAAGGATTTTCCCTCCGTTTTATCAGTTACCGCAATCTTAAAGGGAACATCATTGAAGTACCTATTTGAACGAATCGACTTTTCAAAATCAGTCCAGTGTTCCTGCGGAATATTCATTTGCGCATTGATCCCTTCATTTGAAACATAAATTCGGCCCAAGCAATTCCATGAAAACCATTGCTGAAATAATTCATCACGCAATTCTTGTGGGTTTTCTATGATCACATACTTATAAAACGACAGTGTTATTCTATCAAAAGTTTCTCCTTCAAGTTTAGCCTGAAGCTCTTCCCTACTGAGTTTATTGACTAAGTTTCGTTTCCCCGCATTAGGATCCATATGATGGCCATTTATTACTGTAAAGATAGGTTATCTTTAAACCAGTCAATTTTGATCTTTATCACATCCGGAGCATGAACTCAACCATACTTATACTAGGGGCTTGTGGCCAAATTGGCACAGAGCTAACCTTAACCCTACGAGCAAAATACGGCAACAACGCAGTTATTGCAACTGATATTCGTGAGCCCTTAATGAAAGAACTCAAAAACGGTCCTTTCGAATTACTCGATGCGAGCGATGCGATCGCCATGCGCTCCATTTGTGAAAAATATAACGTACACACCATGTACCACCTTGTAGCCATGTTAAGCGCGACTGGTGAGAAATTTCCCATGAAGGCATGGGATTTGAATATGCAAAGCCTGCTACACGCATTAGAGTTGGCTAAAGAAGGTTTACTGAGTAAAATATTTTGGCCGTCTTCTATCGCCGTTTTTGGTCCTACAACGCCAAAGAGAGAGACCCCACAACAAACCATCATGGAACCTTCGACGGTGTATGGGATTTCTAAACTCGCAGGTGAACGTTGGTGTGAATATTATGCCTCTAAGTATGGTGTTGACGTTCGTTCCATTCGCTATCCCGGATTGATTTCATGGAAATCTCAGCCAGGTGGTGGGACAACTGACTACGCTGTAGAGATTTACTATAAAGCCTTAGAAGAAGGTCGTTATACCAGCTTTCTATCTGAGCACAGGGCATTGCCAATGATGTATATGGACGATGCTATCCGGGCGACCATAGAACTGACAGAGGCTCCTGCTAAACAGGTGAAAATCAGAAGCAGTTATAATCTTGCTGGCATTAGTTTTGACCCTATCACGATCGCGAAAAGTATCGCGAAATATGTAGATGGTTTTACCATGGATTGTCAAGCTGACTTCAGAGAAGAAATAGCAGCATCTTGGCCGGAAAGCATTGATGACCGTTCGGCGCAAGAAGACTGGAATTGGTCCCCAACATTTGATCTTGATTCAATGACCCAGGCGATGCTTACTAATTTGAAAGTAAAGCTGAGGAAATAAGGTCACAATCGCCAAAAGCGTTTCAAAGCATTCAGAAATTGCGAATGACTTTGACGAGTTAATCAATCAGAATAAGTTTTTCTGAGTATGCCTTATTTGGAGTTTTAACACGCATAACGTAGAATCCTCTTGCTAAGGTTGACACATCTATAGAAGCGTTGTATTGACCGATAAACTCCGTGTAACTCCTTTTCCAAACCATTTGTCCAGCTGTATTGTAAATACCTACAGTTACCTCTTCCTTTTGACCAATTAAGAATTGGACATTGAGGGTTTGAGTTGCTGGGTTTGGGAATAGATGTATTCGATAGTCTCGATTTTCTACGATGAAAACCTCAGACTCAATTTCACAGGAGTCAAAGCGAATAATGAGCTGGTATCTACCATCTAAAGGGTTGTAGATGATGCTGTCTGAAGAAACATCGGTGCCGTTAAAAAGCCATCTGTAGGATACACCACTTACATGTTCTGAGATTGATGCACTAAGGTTTTTGTTTTCGGAATCGATAGCCACGTTAATTACATTTTTGCAGGTATCAAAGTGAGCAATCAAGGTTGTATTCGAAGCAAGTGCGATTTCTATCGAATCAGTATCTACGTTATTGTAAGTCTGTGCAGTTGAATACCAGTGTGAGAAGATAAAACCATTACTAGGTATGGCTTTAGCCTTAACAGGACACCCTCCGTGATATATTCCGTCCCAAGGTAATTCTGGTAGGATACTATTCATCTTAACATGTCCCGAGTTGTCCGGATAGGTATCCAGGCTCACTTCTTTTTGACCCTGAAGAGATAAGTTTCCATTAATATGTTGACGCGCAGTAGCGATACGCGCACTGTTATATTGTTTTATTGCATTGATGGCATTCTCCCATTCCGTGAAAGAGTATGGCGACATCTGTTGAGTGCTCCAGTTTGCTATGTGATCAGGAATTGCATTCTGTATGCTTCCCTTCAACTCATTCGCAGTAGTATTGAAATTATTTGCTTGAAACGTGGTGTTGATTAGATCGTCATATCTATTTGTGAAGCGACATTTAAACTCATTATTATTTAAGGCACGATTGAAAATTGCAGCATGTGTATTGGGTGTGCTAGGGTTCCGAGCTAAATAGAGATAATTCTGATAAATGTTTTGACCAAAATGACCTAATGCCGCATCAGTATCGTATAGAACATACCGCCATTTACCACCCGCTGTATCCGGTCTCCACAGTTTGGTGTTGTTCAATCCCCATGCAATACCCAACCAATCCATGTTCTGTATATAGGTTTGAAAAATGAAATAATCGATATAATTATCGGTATCAAATCGGGAACTAAATACCTCCACAAAATCAGGATCATTGACGCTCGTGTTTTGAAGTATGGTATATGTTTGATCAAAGTGATCCGTAGAACCGGCTAGTGCACCGTTCCAATTTAACAGATCTACCTGATTACTATTAATACCATGATTGCTCTCCACATAGTGCTCGTCTATTTTTTCTCTAATACCATAGTGTCCCCAATAAACGCCATTGAGATAAACAATACAGGGCTCGTAACCCATTCGATCAATATGGGTGTCTTCTGCTAAGCGGCTCATAATGGCATCTTGGATTCTATCAGAGGCACCATGTTGACCCGCATTTCTGAGGTTGAAATTTTTATATTCTGTAATAGCCGGTTTCCTTTTGATTAGCGTGTATTCCACAGCGCCCGTGTAGATAGATTTAGTATCTATTCGAAAAGACTTCTGTGGTTCTGCTCGTGACCAACCGCCATGAATTTCTAAATCAAATACTGTTTCAAACTGTTTAACTCTTGAGCCATCAAAAAATTCCATTCGTGATTTCTTTGACCACGGTTGCCAAAAGTTACTTCCGAAATAAGGATAGTCCGTTGAAGCATTTGGTCCAGATACATATATACCTGAATACCAATCCCACAAATTGTCTTCGTCTGTGATGATTGAGAAGACGGGAAGGTTATGGTTGTCTTCGTCTATGATATAGGTTCTGTCTATAGTAGCACTAGGAAGTCTTTGGCCCGTAGCATCAAATGACTTTACGCTCAGGACCGTTGTGCTGTACACATATATTGGACCATTTACGACATTATCGTTAACATCTGGAATGTCTCCGTTCGTAGTGTAATAGGAAGTTGCATTACTAGATGTGGTAACGTTTACCTGATTAGGTGCCTGATACCAACCCGAGGGTAGATCCAATAGTGGTGAAGTAACTATCCCTGAATAACAGGTGTTCTGAGCGTTTGAAAGGTTTGGTGATGGTGCATCAAAATAGCACCAATTTCCAATTCCATCAGGAATCCTACCTCTGCTGATGGTGTTGGTAATGTCAAGAGGGATAAATATGCTATCCATAATACTCCCGTTAGAGTCACTTATAGTGATTATTTCTCCGTGGGATAATTTGAAGCTGGCATGAGGTAATACTAAAGGCGCGGATACCCAGCTAGGCAAAGATTGATAGTTGTAAGCCGTTGAGGCAATTCCCGCAGAGAGGTAAAAGTTGCTGCTCATATCCGATGATGTCGCGGATGCATTGTGGACGCGGATTGCCAATACGTTTGTACCTGAGGTAAGCAAGTTTTCGATTTCACTTGCTGTAAATAGCTTTTGATCAGGTATACCGCCACTGTACAAAACCGCTTCGTGGTCGATATTCGTGAATTCATTATAGCCTGGTGAGAAATTTGTAAAATTATTCGATCGCATGATTTCTTCGCCGTTCAAATACGCGATGAATCCATCGTCATAATCTGCATGGAAAAGGAGGTGTGTGATGTCATCAACATCTATAACTTGAAACTCCTTCCTGAGTAAAATGGATGGCGTTGAAGCTATGATCGTGTTGTCATCGTTGTCTCCATATCCGAAACCACCTTGACCCACACTCCAATTCTGGTCATTGTATCCGAGAATGTTCCAATTGCCATAGTTTATTGGAGGGGTGCTTCCCACCCAATACTTCCAACTATTTTCCGCGATTACGATTGATTCCCAATGGTTTGGAACTATTGTGTTTTCGCGTCCAGACGCACAAATAGTGATCAGGTCCTGGCTCGCCAAATACCGATTAGGGAATTGCCATTTGCCTAGATTATTTGGATTATCGCTGAGATAATAATCCGAGAGAAAAACAGAATCATTAGAGTAATTAAACACTTCTATCCAATCCACATCGTCGCCGTATTCATCAGTAACGCCTCGTTTACTGTTAAATTCATTGACTGCTAACTGCGCCTGCGATGAAACTGAAGCACACAAGAAACCGATCAGTACCAGGTATTTGTTTACTGCAAAACGATCAATCGTGAATTCCATAGCATGCTAAATTACGCTATTCACATAAAATTCAACAATTCTAAATGATATCAAGACAGATTTAGTGGTCCCATCAGGAAAGTAATAACTATAAATCAACTTCAAAATATTCTGAAGTCCCGTCGTATCCCGTAATCATTTTTTGACCCATATGATGGAATCCTAAAGCTTCTAATACTTTAATGCTTGCGGCATTATCAGGATGAGTAACAGCGCTTAATTTTATTTGATCAAAATCTTCTTTCGCGGCCTGCATCAAACGCAGGGAACTTTCTCGAGCATATCCGTTGCTTTCGGTTGAAGGTAAAAGTGCATAGCCTAAATCAACAAGACGCATGCCCGTGCGAACATATAAGCCACAAACCCCTACTTTCTGTCCGGTTGCTTTCAAGACTAAAGTGTAGTTTGCATAGCCGCGCTCATGTAGCTGCTTCAACGTTTTTGAACGAATGTATTCGCAAGCATCGGTGGGATCCTTAAAATTGCGATCACCTATGAAACGTATCGCTTTCTCTTGGGTGAAAATCTCGTGAATGAGCACTGCATCTTCTTCCGTGGTGGGACGCAAATACAATCGGTCCGATTCGAAAGTGATGAATTTATTTTTCATCATACCAACTGCTGTATTTCTGGTAGTTGTTTGCAATACGTTCTATTTCCCCGGTACGCAGTCGCTCAGGAACTAATCCTAGC
>CAJWFD010000030.1 GCA_913031435.1 uncultured Cryomorphaceae bacterium | reverse complement strand
GCATCCATAAGTCGTGGTTGCCCGTAAAAACATGAAGGTTCATGCCGCGATCCACCATTTGCGCCAATGTACCCAGCAAACGGGTATGTCCTTTTGGAACCACATGCTTGTATTCAAACCAATAATCAAACAAATCACCTACAATATATAGGGTCTTACATTCGGACTCAACACTGTTTAAAAACCGTACTAATCTGCGTTCACGGGCTTGACTCTCCTTCGTGGAAGGAGCGCCTAAATGAATGTCTGATATAAAATAAGTGTTGTTTTTCACAGTCTGCAAGATAGTGTGTTCTATAAAATTTACAGCGCATAGATATAGCTAAGACAAATTAAAAGTTTAGTTTTGCCTAAACCAATCTCTAGTCAGGTGAAAACCCATACAGAAAGCGAAGAAAATTACATCAAGGCATTGTACCATTTAGGCGGAGAAAAAGCTGTAAATAACGGAGCCTTGGCCCATAGAATTGGCGCAAAAGGCCCTTCGGTGACCCAAGCCGTGAAACGCTTGGCGAATAAAAACCTCGTTGAGGCGATTCCTTATAAAGGAGTAAAACTGACTGAAAAAGGGACCGCCTTAGCCACCCATATATTAAGAAAACACCGCTTGTGGGAGACTTTCTTGGTAGAAAAGCTTGGGTTTGGCTGGGAAGAAGTGCATGATATAGCGGAGCAGCTGGAACATGTTCAAAGCCCTGAAATGGTAGAAAAACTGGCAAAATATTTGGGCTCTCCTATACATGACCCTCACGGAGATCCCATACCCCAACCTAACGGGGCAATCCCACCAATCCTTGGGAAACCGTTGCAGCAATTTGCGACCTCCGATACGCTACGTGTAGTTCGGGTAGAAGATGCCGGAACTGATTTTTTCACCCAACTACAAGTACTCAATATTACTTTGGGAAGTGAGTTCACTTTGGCGTCGATCTCTAGTTTTGATTCGAGTATCCAATTACGTGGAGCGGACGGAACGTTGTTTTGGCTCAGTCATAGTATGTCATCTAATATTTACGTAATCTCACTATGAACAAGGTAATCACAGTAATTTTTAGTTTGGCTCTTTTCACGGGTTGTCATCCGCCCGAGAAAGTCGAGCTGCTCGCAACAACTTCCGTCTTAGCAGATGCGGCAAGACAAATCCTACCGGAGTCTGTTGAGGTTACAGCGTTAATGCAAAGCAATATTGACCCACATTCCTATAAGCCAGTAGAGAGTGATGTAGCTAAACTTCAAAACGCTAAAATAATTCTGCACAACGGGTTACATTTAGAAGGAAAGATGACAGACATCTTAGAGAAAATGGGACAAAATAAACCAGTGTATGCCATGAGCAGCTCACTTCGGCTACCGGATTTAATAGAGACTGGAGCCAACTCTTATGATCCGCATATTTGGTTTGACCTTAATTTATGGGCACGATGCGTGGAGCAATTGGGTGGCTTTTTAGCACTTCAATACCCTGAGCACACCAATGAAATAAACAAGCGTACGGTCGTTTACGTGAACAACTTGAGACAGGAGCACACGAGGTTTGCAACCCTACTCATGAAGGTTCCAGACTCTTTACGTGCTATGGTTACAGCACACGATGCGTTCTCGTATTTTGGACGCGCTTACGAGATAGACGTTCGTGGACTTCAGGGGGTAAGTACTGCCGCAGAGTTTGGCGTGAGAGACATGAGGGCTACAGCAGAATTTATTTTACAACGAGGGCTGCATACGGTATTCGCTGAAACGAGCGTCAACCCAAAAAGCATAGAAGCTTTACAAGAGGCAGTGGCTCAAAAGGGTGGAGCAGTTCGTATTGGACTGCCCCTGTATTCTGACGCCCTTGGAAACGAAGGAACTAAGGAGGCTACCTTAATAGGGGCATTTAGATATAACGCATTACAGATTCTAACATCATTTGAATAATGGATAAGAGCATAGAAGTACACAACCTGACCGTTAGTTACCACAGCAAACCAGTATTATGGGATGTGGATTTCACACTTCCCAAAGGAAAAATCATAGGAATCGTAGGGCCTAATGGTTCCGGAAAAACGACGATGCTAAAAACGATCATGGGACTCCTTGATGCAGATAGCGGGTATACAGAGATCTTCGGACAACCGTTAGACAAAGTGCGAGAACGCGTGAGCTATGTGCCTCAGCGTGAAAGTGTGGACTGGGATTTCCCTGCAGACGTGATGGACGTCGTGCTCATGGGGCGCTACCGAAAAAACAATCTGTTTAAACGCATCACTAAAGAAGATCGCCGTATTGCAACGGAGGCGCTGGAAAAGGTAAACCTATTAGAGTTTGCACACCGCCAGATATCTCAGCTTTCTGGCGGCCAGCAACAGCGTGTATTCATAGCACGGTCACTAGCACAACAGGCGGATATTTATCTCATGGATGAACCTTTCGTGGGTGTTGATGCAGCAACGGAAGACGCAATATTAAAGTTGTTGCGAGACATGAAAAATGAAGGAAAAACGGTTGTAATTGTACACCATGACCTTCAAACGGCCAATGAATATTTTGATTGGATTGTGTTATTAAACACACGATTGGTCGCCGCAGGACCAAAAGAAGAAGTATTTACAAAGGAGCTTTTACAAGAGGCTTATGGGGGTCGACTAACCGTCTTGTCTAAACTTGGAGACATCATTGGGTCCACAGAGTTCCCTCTTCGTGAACCTGAATTTAAAGAGGATAAACCCGAAGAATAAGCCATGGACCCGATATTCCTCAAAGTTGTTGTTGGAACAACCCTGCTGGCATCGTCTTCGGCGGTGGTTGGCACCTTTAGTTACCTAAAGGGACAAAGCTTAGTAGGAGATGCGATAGCACATGCGCTTTTGCCAGGAGTTGTTTTAGCCTTCATGTTGGGTGACGGCAAAAACCCTGCTTATTTGATTTTAGGGGCACTCGTTTCGGGACTCATCGCTCATTATGGTATAGCGTTTATTCAAAACCGCACGAAGCTTAAAAGCGATACCGCGGTGAGTTTAGTGCTTTCTACTTTTTTTGGCTTTGGGATCATGTTAATGTCTGTTGTGCAGCAGCGCGGACAAGGTCAACAGGCGGGACTTGAACGTTACTTGCTTGGAAAGGCAGCGGCCATTACCATGCTAGACGTGTATACTTTTTCAGCATTAGCGCTGGTATTGTTATTAGGGGTTGCGTTGTTTTACAAAGGCTTTCAACTCATGACCTTCAATGAAGATTTCGCGCATGCTATAGGTCTGCCCGTGGGCTTAATCAGAGTCACGTTTACCGTTCTTACGGTATTAGCGGTGACCATCGGTATTCAGACTGTTGGCGTCGTTCTCATGGCGGCACTGCTGATTACCCCAGCGGCAGCAGCAAGGGCCTGGACAAAGTCGCTCCCTCAAATGATTGTTTTAGCGGCTGTTTTTTCAGCGATTTCCGCAGTCTTAGGAACGCTCATTTCTAGTGCCATTACGAAGATGCCTACGGGACCATGGATTGTTATTATTCTGGGTTTAATTGGCTTCACCTCGCTGTTTATTGCACCTGAAAAAGGATGGCTATTTAAAAGAAAACGAGCGCTTGAAAACCGATCAAAAATTAACCGCGAAAACATTATGAAACTCATGTACCGGCAGGAGGAAAAGCGTGGTAAAGGAAACAAGTTGACAAGCCCGCAGATTCTCAGTATTCGTGCGATGCGCGACGAGGCATTGCGCGTTGGTCTTAAGGATTTGAAAAAGCGACTTTGGATTATAGAACATATAGACGGGTTCACGCTTACCGACTTGGGCCGTATGGAAGGCCGTCGCGTGGTTCGTTTACACAGATTGTGGGAGCTGTACCTCACAGAAAGACTAGGAATGGCACCGGATCATATCCATCCGCAAGCGGAGACTATGGAGCACGTGATTACTCCTGAAATAGAAGCATTACTCATTAAAGAACTGGGCATGCCTCAGCGTGATCCACATAAAAGTTTAATTCCCTATGAAAATGAATAATTGGTTAGCAGGAGCGTTGGCGTTGTCGTCGTTAACGATGTTAGCGCAAGAACAAGAAGCAGTTCATATTCTAAATATGACACCTATCGCAACGGACAGGCCGAATATTACAGAAAGTGCTCAAATAACTCCCGTGGGATGGCTTCAATACGAAGGAGGCTACCAATTTTCACGCGCGGCAGAAACGTATGGAGCATACAGTTTATTGGACAGGAATCAAGTGGAGCAAGTGTTGCGCTTTGGAATCAACAAGAAGCTAGAGGCTCGTGTCGTAATAAACGCAAACACGCTCAAGACATCAAGCACCGGAATTGTCGGGCCTATGCGGATGACTGGAGTAGATCCCGTAACCTTTGGAATTAAATACAACCTGCTTGTGGAAACAAACTTCTTGCCGCACGCTACTTGGCTGAGTCACGTTACGTTGCCATGGGTGGCGGCCGGTGATTACAGAGCCCCCGCTCAGACAAACCTGGTCTTTCATGAGCAACGCTTGATGCTTGAAAAATCTCTTACAAAACGTCTTGGTATTGCTTCAAACCTTGGTGTTTCTGGAGGCCTAGTAGGGTCTAATGGTTTCGTTTCAGACGGCATGTTCTCCTTGGCAGCGGACTATGATTTAGGGAATGACTTTGGCATTTATGTAGAATACTTTTCTGAGTGGTTTTGGGCAGGTAGCCAATTCTACAACACGACATACTTTGACGGAGGCTTCACGAAGTTGTTGTCAAACGACCTTCAACTAGATGTTTATGCAGGCTTCAACCTAAGCGCATACACGAGTGCAAGCCTTCCTACCACAGGGATATTTATAGGCACAGGGATAAGCTACCGCTTACCGCTTGCTCGATACCTGAAATAAAATGAATCCATCGTTATCCATCGCCCTAACAGCGTCGTTTATCTCGCTATCGTGCGCTCTTCTCGGCACTTTTTTGGTCTTGCGCAAAATGACCATGATAGGTGATGCCATTTCTCACGCGGTGTTGCCAGGAATTGCAGTTGCATATTGGCTGAGCCAAAGCAGGTCAAGTATATGGATGTTCTTAGGCGCTGCTACTGTGGGTGTTTTAGCAACGATATTGATAGAACTCTTACGAAAGCGGTTAAAAGTGCAAAGCGACGCGAGTATTGGCATGACCTTTACTACATTGTTCGCCATAGGAGTGGTGATGATTACTTTTTGGAGCGATAGCGTAGACCTAGACCAGGAATGTGTGCTCTATGGCGAGATCGCTTATGTGCCCTTCGATGTGTGGATGTTTCACGGACAAAATATGGGACCAAAGGCCCTCTGGGCCTCAGGAATACTTCTCTGTAGTATAGTGGTATATCTGTTATTTGGGTATAAAGGATTGAAAATGACAAGCTTTAATGAAGACTACGCAGCCGTTTTAGGCATTGGAGTGGGCGCGTGGAACCTCAGTCTTATGTCTATGGTAAGCCTTACAACAGTGGTAAGCTTTGAGAGTGTAGGAGCTATATTAGTGGTTGCCTTGATTGTTGCTCCTGCGGCAACAGCCTATTTACTGGTTGAGAAGCTGGGTTCAATGCTTTTGCTTTCAGCGGCCTTCGCTTTAATAGGTTCTTTAGGAGGATACACCCTGAGCAAGGTCCTCGAAACGAGTATTGCAGGAACTATAGCCTCCACTTTAGGAGCATTATTTCTGCTGGTGCTTCTAGGTAAAACAGTAGTTTCAAAACAAATAAATACATATGGCCTGGAAGGTGAAAAAGTTTGACACGTTAACAGCAACGGAGTTTTATGCGATGATGCGCTTGCGAAGCGAAGTATTTGTTGTGGAGCAAGAATGTGTCTATTTAGACGCTGACGGCTATGACGACCGTTGCCTACACTTGTGGAAAGAAGTCCACGGAGCCACAGTAGCCTATACCCGTATTTTGCCAGCAGGTGTTTACTACAAGGAGGCCTCTATAGGCCGGGTAGTCGTTGCGCAAAGCGAAAGAGGCAGTGATCTTGGGAAGGAACTCATGCGCAGATCGGAGGAGGTCCTATACAACGCGGGATGCCGTGGACCAGTAAAAATCATGGCCCAGTCTTACCTTTTAAAATGGTACGGATCCCAAGGCTATGTTGCTGAAGGGGAAGAGTTTTTAGAAGATGGAATCCCCCATAAAACCATGGTTAAAAGAGTTCTTTAACAAGACCTAACAGTTATAAAAACCTCGTTTTAATATGTTAGTTTGAAAGCCTCACGCCCCGTGCTTGGGGCTTTTTTTATCCTTAAATTCGTAGATATGAATAAAGCTAAAAACGACGGAGCGATTTCGCTTAAAGAAGGCATGCTAGAGGTAGAGGGTTGGAAGCCGGAGTTCTACCAAAGCCAATTCTACGATTTCCTAGACCAGCAACCCTATATCGTGGGCACCCTTATGGATGCGGACGAAGGAATGGATGAGGATGCACATAGCTGGATGCTAAAAGCAGCACTTATTCTCAAGTGGTCATTTCAAAAAATGGGTTGGCGCACCACGATGCTTGGAGAGGAGAAATGGATTGCTGTATTAGAACAGAAGACAGAGGTTTATGAAACCCATCAGCAGGACAACGGCTTGGACACTGCCGCACTCATTAAATTGAGTAGCTCGCCAAACACGTTGAGTGAATTGTATCTTTATGTTACAGAAAACAACACCGCAGATATAGAAGCGGCAGGGAATCTATTATTTTTATTGGACTGCGCTATTGAAGCGATGGAAATGGCCGTGCTTCAGGACAAAACAAACACAGATGCTTAATGGATAAGGCAATTGAGATTGTAAATCACATGATGGCTCAGGACGCGTTTAGCAAATGGCTAGGTATTGAGGTCGTTCATGCGGAGGTAGGAAGTGCCGTACTATCCATGACGGTGAGAGAAGAAATGACGAACGGTTTCAAAATTGCGCATGGGGGAATATCCTATGCATTAGCAGACTCGGCACTGGCTTTTGCCTCTAACGGGGGAGGAACTCAAAGCCTGAGCGTTGAGACGAGTATCAACCACCTTTCTCCCGTTCAGACGGGCGAGACACTTATTGCAACAGCAGTACAAATTAACGAGACCCGTAAAACAGGGCTGTACCAAATAGACATTACCAATTCTGATGGAAAATGCGTGGCCTATTTTAAGGGTACCGTGTACCGCACAGAAAAACCATGGAAACTATGAAAGAAACCTTCATTGTAGACGGAGTAAGAACCCCAATTGGCAAATTTAAGGGCACGCTTTCTGTTGTCCGCACGGATGATTTAGCGGCAATGACTATCGCTAAACTATTAGAAAAACATCCAAACCTTGATCCTTCTTTAGTGGACGATGTGATTTTAGGGTGTGCCAACCAAGCAGGAGAAGACAATAGAAATGTAGCACGTATGGCATTATTGCTTGCAGGCATGCCATGGAGTGTACCGGGAGAAACCGTGAACCGCCTGTGTGCCTCAGGAATGAGCGCTGCTATTCACGCGCACCGAGCTATTCAAGCAGGTGATGGAGACCTGTTTATCGCTGGTGGCGTTGAAAACATGAGCAGAGGTCCCTATGTGGTCAGCAAGTCAGCTACTGCCTACGGAACAGACAGCAAGATGTACGACAGTTCTTTCGGGTGGCGTTTTACCAATCCAAAAATGAAAGCACTCTATGGCACACATGCCATGGGAGAGACCGCAGAAAACTTAGTCGAGAAGTATGGTATCAGCCGTGAAGACCAGGATACATTCTCTTACTGGTCTCAGCAAAAGGCGGCGCGTGCTCAAGAACGTGGCAGGTTTAGGCTGGAGAAATTCGCGGTAGAGATTCCCCAACGTAAGGCAGACCCTCTTGTTTTTGTAGTGGATGAATTCATGAAACCAGCGACCACGATGGAGGGGCTAGGTGGACTGCGTGCAGCATTCAAGAAAGAAGGTTCTGTGACCGCTGGAAACAGTTCTGGTTTGAACGATGGTGCCGTTGCTCTTTTGATGGCAAGCAGTGAGGCTGTAGAGAAGCACAATCTCAAGCCCTTGGCAAGAATAGTGAGTTCTGCAGTTGCCGGTGTGGAGCCAAGTATCATGGGTATTGGCCCTGTAGAGGCCACTAAAAAAGCCCTTATAAAAGCAGGGTTGACGCTAGACGACATGGATGTAATAGAAATGAACGAGGCGTTCGCTGCGCAGGTCCTGGCCTGTACTCGAGCCTTAGGCTTAAAGGATGACGATCCACGCATTAACCCGAATGGTGGTGCGATCGCGTTGGGTCACCCGCTTGGGGTCACTGGTGGTCGAATTCTACTCTCTGCGGCATTAGAGCTACAAGAACACGGTAAGCGATACGCTTTAGTTAGCATGTGTATTGGCGTGGGCCAGGGCTATGCTACAATTATTGAACGCGTTTAAATAGTTAAGAGATATGGCCATTTATCAGTTTCTGAACTTTGTCCCTGTGGTACATGAGACCGCGTTTGTCCATCCTCAAGCGAACGTGACCGGAGACGTGGTCATAGGCGCACATTGTTATGTAGGGCCAGGGGCTGTTTTGAGAGGAGATTGGGGAAGAATTATCTTAGAAGAGGGTGTTAATGTGCAAGAGAATTGCGTAGTACACATGTTCCCGGGAACAGAGACCAGACTAAAGAAAATGTCGCATGTAGGTCATGGCGCCATTATTCACGGAGGAACCTTGGGTGAGAATGTACTTATAGGAATGAATGCGGTAGTCATGGACCACTGTGAGGTGGGTGCAGGATCTATTGTCGGAGCGCTAGCCTTTGTTCCGCAGAACAGTGTGATTCCCGAGCGAAGTATTTTTGTGGGCAACCCCGGAAAGGTAGTAAAGCAGGTAAGCGATGAAATGCTGGCGTGGAAAACTGAGGGTACAGCGCTCTATATGGAATTGGCCCGTGAATGTAACGAGACATTAAAGGAAGTGCCGCCGCTACGGGAGTTAGAGGCTGATCGACCTGTACATAAAGGAACCTATCAAACACATAAATGATGAATACGGTTAAAAACTATATCCTGGGAAACTGGGAAGCAGGATCAGGAACAGAGTATACCGCACGTCATGCCATTACAGGTGCAGATATTGCTACGGTCAGTTCAAAAGGTCTAGACTATAAAGCTATTTTAGAGTACGGCAGATCAGTTGGCGGCCCTGCGTTACGCAAGATGACTTTTCAAGAGCGCGGTAGAATGCTTAAAGTATTAGCATTACACTTAACGGCGGTCAAGCGTCAGTTTTACGACATAAGCTGGGCAACCGGTGCCACGAAGGTGGACAGCTGGATAGACATCGAAGGAGGAATAGGAAACCTGTTTGCGAACGCCTCCCTGCGCCGTCAGTTTCCGGACCTGCCTTATTATGTAGAAGGAGAGGTCGCCCGGTTATCTAAAGAAGGTACGTTTATAGGTCACCACATTATGGTGCCTAGACAAGGAGTCGCTATACACATCAACGCTTTTAATTTTCCTATTTGGGGAATGCTAGAAAAGATTGCGGTTAACCTTATGGCTGGAGTTCCGGCCATCGTAAAACCATCAGAATATACCTCTTACCTCACAGAGTCTATGGTTAAGGCCATAATTGATAGTAAGATTTTACCCGAAGGAGCTTTGCAACTTGTGAGCGGAAAGGGACATGGTATTATTGAGCATGTAGACCTCCAAGACGTCATCACTTTTACGGGTTCTGCAGCGACGGGACAAATGTTGCGCGGATTGCCTCACCTGAACGAGCGCAGTGTGCCGTTTAATTTAGAAGCGGACAGCTTGAACGCTTCTGTGCTAGGACCAGATGTTAATTTAGAGGATCCTGAATTTGCACTTTTTGTAAGAGAATTGGCAAATGAAATGACGACAAAGGCAGGTCAGAAGTGTACTGCTATTCGACGGGCGATGGTGCCAGAACACCTGTTGCCAGCGGTTCAAGACGCGGTCATTGCACGTCTTCAAAAAACCGTGATAGGCGATCCACAAACGGAAGGTGTTCGCATGGGCGCGCTTGCTACCCATGAGCAGATTGGACGTGTAGAGGCAGAAATGAACAAGTTGCTCGTAGAACAGGAATTGGTTTACAACCCAAGTCTAGATCTTATTGGAGCTACAGAATCAGGCGCCTTTTACGCACCAAAACTTATGGTGAACGGCGATCCGTTTAACAAGACCGCAGTTCACGAAGTAGAACCTTTTGGTCCGGTAAGTACACTAATGCCTTATAAGACATTAGACGAAGCGGTGGCGTTAACGGCTATGGGAAGGGGTTCTTTAGTAACCTCTTTCACCAGCAAAAACAAGGCAGATATTGTGGCATTTACAACAGAAGCTGCTGCTCATAACGGCCGTATTCATATTATAAACGCAAAAATGGCGAAGGAAAGTACCGGACACGGTTCGCCAATGCCGTTGATGAAACATGGCGGCCCAGGCCGTGCAGGTGGCGGAGAAGAAATGGGAGGAAAGCGTGGAGTGCTTCATTATTTACATCGTACCGCCATCCAGGGTCATCCAGACGACATCACCGCCGTCACTCAACAGTATCAGCCGGGTGCTGCACGACCAGAAGCAAACCCACATGTTTTTCGCCAGCACTTTGAAGAGCTAGAAGTAGGCGCAACGGTCTATACCGCCAAGCATACGGTAACAGAATCAGACATCACAAATTTTGCTAATGTAAGTGGCGATAATTTTTATGCGCACGTCGACGCAACTAGTTTAGAAGGAACCATATTCGAGGGGCGCGTGGCGCATGGGTATTTTATTTTAAGTAAAGCTGCGGGACTTTTCGTTGAAGCAAAGAAAGGACCCGTCTTATTGAACTACGGAATAGATGAATGCAGGTTTACTAAACCGGTTTACCCGGGCACCACGATAGGTGTTAAGCTTACCGTTAAGGAAAAAATAGACCAAGAGAAACGCAGTGAAGACGATGTTGCGAAAGGTATTGTCAAGTACTATGTTGAGGTCTATGATGATACAGACGAAATTGTTGCGGTGACCACTATTTTGACCATGGTCAAGAAGTTGAACCAAGACTAAACTAATTCTCATGAATGAAGCAGTAAACTTAGGCGGCGTAGACGTCACCATAGATGGTCGCGGTTTAGCGACCGTAGAGTTTTCCCATCCGTTGTCTAATTCTTTACCTGGAAAGGTACTGGCTCAACTCTCTAACACCATTACAGCATTGGGCGAAAACGACCAGGTAAAAATCTTGGTTTTAAAAAGCAGTGGTGAACGTGCTTTCTGCGCTGGAGCCAGTTTTGATGAGCTGATCTCCATAGAAGATCTAGACACGGGAAAGGTATTCTTTAGCGGATTCGCTAACGTGATAAATGCCATGCGTAAATGTCCTAAATTGATTTTAGGTCGTGTGCAAGGTAAGGCCGTAGGCGGTGGTGTTGGATTAGCGTCAAGTGTAGATTATTGTTTTGCGACCAAGCACGCAGCAGTGAAATTATCAGAATTGGCCGTGGGCATAGGTCCTTTTGTCGTGGGGCCGGCTGTTGCGCGTAAACTTGGCTTGGCAGGCATGTCAGACCTTGCCATTAACGCTACAGAGTGGCGCACCGCACAATGGGCAGCAACACATGGATTGTATAATGACATATTTGAATCGGTACAAGAAATGGATGAAGCGATTGAAGCATTGGCGTCAAAACTGTTGTCAAGCTCTACAGAAGCCATGAAAGGACTTAAGCAAGTGTTTTGGGAAGGAACGGAACATTGGGATGAGCTACTCGCTGAGCGTGCGGCCGTAAGTGGTGAGCTGATACTCTCTCAAGAGGCAAAAAAAGCCATTAATAAATTCAAGTCAAAGAAGTAGATGGTTAGACCACGGTCTAAGGGGAGTAGAAACAGTCAAAACCGGTTTATGAAACCCCGTTTGATTCTCATCTTTTCCCTAGTAACGGCTCCGTTGTTTTCCCAGGAATCACCAAGGGCTGCTACTCCCGACACGGGCGTTTTTAGACAGGCACTGTACAGCGCGTCAGGTTCTTTCACGGACCTTAATAACTGGAATGCGGGAGGAGAAAACAACGCTAGTTTTTCGCTTTTAATTCGAGAGAACAAAAAACGAGTGGGGCCAAACTGGACCACAGTACGCCTCTTAGAGGCAAATTATGGAATCAGCAGACAAGCCAGCGCTGTAACTAAAAATGCCGATAAAATTGAATGGACCTCCACGGTAACTGGATCGCCTAAAAAAAACCGTTGGAACGTCTCCGGTCAAGCGAACGTTCGTTCACAGTTTTCACCAGGCTATGCTGCTGGCGACACCACCCGAGTACCCATCTCTACGTTTGGAGCCCCTATATACGGACAGTTTTCGCTGGGTGTTGGACATAACTCATGGAAGCATTGGCAGGTATTTGTTTCTCCCGTATCTGCGAAAACAACCACGGTACTAGACGCTGAATTACGCAATAAAGCGGCGTTTGGTCTAGATACTGGATCTACATGGAGGCTTGAAGCCGGCTCAAAAATCACATTGAATTACTCGGAGAAAATCACAGAAAACATGAGCATTACGGCAAAGTCCGACATCTTCGTAAGTTATTTCGCACGGCTAAACACCGTCGATGTAGCATTAGACGTTATTGCTCTTTATAAGGTTAAAAAATATTTATCGCTCAATGCCCATATCCAGTTGTTGCGTGACTTCGATCAGGTTGACGCATGGCAGCGTCGCAGTGTGCTTGGAATTGGACTGGCTTATACGATATAATAGTTCCTTCTGGAGTCATTTGTCTGGCACGGAAACAACAACGCATAAAAAAAGCCGCCCCGTGGGCGGCTTTTTTTATGTTCGAAACCCTTGGAAACGACTATTTAACGTAGACCTTAATACTCGCACTCATATCGCGTCCGTAGCTTGCGTGTACGCCATTAGCAAACTGCATACCTAAACGTACCTCACCGAGTGGTAAAGTAACGGTATCTGATACCTGGCCACCTCCGTAGTGTATGTTTTCGCTATTCGCGGGAACAACTTCTCCTTTAGCAAGAAACGCATTGCCGATCAGTAGATGATGATGTCCTGTGCCCTCCACAATTTCACCTGCCGGACGAACTTCCATGCCCTCCACGCCAAACGTAATGTAGACGGGATTCTCTACAGTATCTCCAGCTTCTAGATTCTCAAAAAAGACACTTCCGATCGCGTCATCCATAGCTTCTGGAGCCATGCTTTCATGTTGGTGTTGGTCGTGAGCATCTGTTTTTGGTGCTTCTTCGTTGGTGCCACAGGCAACTAGAAGGAGTGCCATACCTACTGCGGGTAAAAAGATTGATTTCATAAGATTATTCAAATTCAATTAATATGTTATTCTTCTCAACAGCTTGTCCTATAGAAACGTTCACGCTCTTAATGACTCCTGCATCATCTGCCTTTAAGACATTTTCCATTTTCATAGCCTCTAAAATGACCAGTCCATCACCTTTTAGAACCTCTTGTCCTACCGACACCAGTACATCAAGTACTTTTCCAGGCATTGGCGCCGTTAGCTTAGAAACTTTAGCGACGCCTACGTTTGCCATGCCCATTTTCTCCAAAAGAAGATCAAATTTATTTTTAGCCTCCAGAACAATCAGGCTTCCGTTAACCTTGAGGGTAAATGTTTTGGCTTCTTCATTGCGTTCCATCCATTGGACATAATACGAGGTATTGTCCTTGAGGATATGCCACGTTTGAGCGTCTATTTTCTCTATATCTAGACTATAAAAGTCGCCATTGAGCAATCCTTCTGATTTGCCCTCAGTGGGCACGATGTTGAAGGAGTGTTTCCCTGTGATTTTATACATAATGGGTGGTTCTTTTGCGGTTTAAAGATACAAAAGGATTAGTCCCGTTTTGCCGCATAGACGCGAGCACCCTTTACGGATACGACTTCTTCTAATTCATAGGGTGCACTATAGGCAGGAAGGCTGTCACTGAATTGGAATATGGCGACTACCTGATCGGCGGATCCTTTTTTACCACGGGTGATCATAGCGCTATTGCTTGTTGTGTCTATTTGTAAGGCCATTTCATGCCTATCTACTCCGTTTGAAAGTGTTACATGGTTATGTTTTAGTGCAATCATCTCGGCAAAAAAGGAGGCATCTGCGCTAGTTGTTGACCAGTCTAGCCCAATGGTGTCTTTCGTGAAAAACGGAAATTGATGATCTAACCCAGCTTCTTGTCCGGTATAAACCAGTGGCAGACTGCGCTCCATCATCGAAGAAAGAACAAACATAGCCTTGCCCAGATCTCCCATTCTTTGACTCACCGTGCCGTTCCAGGAGTTTTCGTCGTGGTTGGTTGTAAAGTACATCTTCAGGGTCTCTATTGGCCAGAGCGTGTCGCATTTCTCAACGTATCGAGCAAGTGCACGAACATCAGTTTTTCCTTGGGCCAATTCATTTAATAGATGATGAAACTCCCACCCATAAACAGCGTTAAAACCGGCATCTATCAAGGCGGGGTCTTCCCATTCTGCGAGCATAAATAATGAGCCATGGTTTTCACGAAGGTCACTAATGGCTGTTTTCCAGAAGCCGTAAGGCACAAACCCCGCAACGTCACAGCGGAACCCGTCGATACCTGCGGTTGTCACCCACCAATTCATTTCAGAAATCATTTCTTCACGCATGCCTGCCGCCTCGTAATTCAAATCAGCTACATCAGTCCAATCTGTTGGATTGCCCTCGTTATCAACAGCTACAATTGGATAGTTGCCGGCGCTGTCTGTGGTATAGAATTCTGGATGGTCACCCACCCAGTGGTGGTCAAAGGCCGTATGATTTGCGACCCAGTCAAGAATGACCCTCATTCCCAAGGAGTGCGCCTGTTCAACGATGGATTGAAAGTCTTCGATAGTACCGTAATCCGGATGCACCGCGGTGTAATTTGAAATGCTGTAATAAGAGCCAAGCGTTCCTTTTCTATGAAGCTCTCCTATAGGTTGAATAGGCATGAACCATAAAATGTCTACCCCGAGTTCTTTGAGTCTTGGTAGATGCGTTTGGAAGGCTTGTAAGGTTCCTTCGTCTGTGTATTGACGAACGTTTACCTCATAGATATTGGCTTGTTCAGCCCATTGCGGCAAGGTTGGTGGTGCTACATCCAATTCTGTTGTAGGCGAAGCTTCTTGGCATGACAGCAAAGTTAAAACGGCGGCGAGTGAAACTAAAAAAGGTGTTTTCATAAGGACGAATGGTGTGAAATGGGGTTGTTAGTGGGGCTATAGGTCAGTGTCCGTAAAAAAAGCGCCACAATTAATGCTTTGAACGACATGGTTGTCTGCCGGAACGGTAACGCCCCAATCATCAAGACGGCGGTCTTCCTTGCTGTTGTTAAAAAAGAATCGTACTTCTTCGTTCAGGTATTGGCGAACGATAATCAAAAGATGAGGACCTAATTGCTGAATAGAGGTTGAGCCGTAGTTGAGGGCCATGATATTTCGTCGGCCGTTATTGAGCTCAGCAATCCAATCAAAGAGTTCCTGTTGACGCTCGGAGCGTTCGAAGACCATCATCTTACGATTGTCGGGATCGTTTCCGCCGTGTAGCGCAATTTCATCTCCATAATATAGAATAGGAATACCGGGAACGGCAATATTAAAAGCATGCAAGCAACCCATTTTGCGATAGCCGCGCTCTAAGGGCTCAGGAATCTCTCGGGTCCAACCGGCTAATTTACTATCCTCGCTGAGGCTAAGATGTCCAGATGCCATGGAGGCAAAACGAGGCTTGTCTTGATTACCAGAAATGTTCCCCATCAAATGGTGATGGCCATAATATTTCAATGAACTCCCTAATGCTGTAGTAAGACGGTCAAAGGTGGCACCTTCTTGCGTAAATGCTTCAAAAGCGGCATCATACAGATTAAAGTTGAATTGGGCATCTACCTTACCGGAGCCGATATAACTAGCGATAAGCTCGTCAGAACCATAAGTCTCCCCTATTTGGTAAACGTGTTGTTTGCTTGCGCGCCTGATCTTATCCGTGAGCAGTCTTGTGAAGTTCATTGGGATATGCTTGGTTGCATCGTGCCTGAAGCCGTCAAAGTCATATTCAGTAATCCATACCAATGCGCTATCGCTCATTAGATCAGCTACTTCTGGATTACGTAATTCCAAGGTGGGCATAAAGGTGTCAAACCAAGTGGTCAGCCTTTCTTCGTCCCATAGCTGGGTATTAAGCCTTCCATCTTTCGTGTATTTTGGTGTCGCCCAGTCAGGGTGTTTTTGGAATACAGGATGGGATTGATGCACATGGTTCGCCACATAGTCCACCAGTACGTTTTGATTCCATTTATGTGCGTCCGTTAAAAAAGCATGGACATCTTGTTCTGAAGCAAATCTGTGGTCAGGTTTAATATTGCTTATTGGCCAGTAGCCATGATAACCAGAGAAAGAACTTACCGGGCCTCCTTGATTCCAAAGCCCCCAAGCATTCTTAGGATTTTGTGTGATCGGACTGATCCAAACGGTATTTGTGCCCAGCGCATCAAAATAACCTTGGTTAAGTTTTTGATGAATGCCCGCGATATCCCCCCCTTGGTAGTTTGCTCGGGGGTGTATGGCAGCGTCTTGAACAGGCTCATCGTTGGTGGTGTCGCCGTTAAAAAAGCGATCCACCATAGCGAAATACATGATAGATGTGTGCCAGTCCCTGCGGTCTAGCTCTGCGGTATGAACAACAGCGCGGCCAAATTTCATTGGAATTAACCAGTCACCACCAAGTTTCCCGTTCCGTGCAGTATATACCCGAATCCATGCGCGCTCAAACTCAGCTGCTTCTTTTGGAACAGGAACAAAAACACCTTCATCAGTGTGCAATACCGAAGCAACACGGTCGTTGAAAAAGACGAGAAGCTCTTGGTCCTCAGGGATGGATGAGAAGCTCAATAATGTATCGCTAGCACCTAAAAAACGCAACGGTTTGGGATCTTCTTTTGTGCCGCCGGGTACGGATAGTATGTTGTTAAATTGACCAAAACCATTGGGGATACTTATGGGATTGGAGGGGTCCAGAGTTTCGACACCATTCACCACCAATTTATAGGCGTAGTCACCAGGTGCTAGAACCAGCTCGGTTTCCCATGCGCCGTTGTTCCACCTGAGCGCTGTGGCCTCCGTATTCCAAGCGTTGAAAACACCCTTAATTCTTACATCTTCTCCCTCAAACCCTAAGATACGAAGTAGATGTGATTGTTTTTGACCCTTGAATAGGGGCACATCTGTTTGTCCTGTGGAGTGAAGTATACTGAAGTAGTTCAGCGTTGACGAGGGACTGCCGAACAAGGCAATGCCTTGGTGGTCATTAGCACTTGTTAACCCATTTGGTACAAAGGATAATTCACAGGTGGAGTCCAAAGAATAATCGTAGAGATGGAGCACACTTTCAGCTCCATTATGGAAGTGAGGCGAGGCCAATTCAGCCGCCTGAATGCGTCTCACAGCATTCGAAGGGTCGGGTAGCGAGCACGAGGTAAAAAGGAGCGTGCTTAGGAGTATGAATAAGAGTTTGTTCATCTGTATTTAGGCTAAAAAAATCACGATAACGCAACTTTCTAAGTTAATGCTAATACGTTAGACACTTCCACAAAGACGTGACTTCCGCGACCAAGCTCGCACCACGTGTCGTTGATAGCGAAAATCACCGCTTTTCCTTGTTCGTGGGTGATTTTCATGCCCTGTGCCGTGAGGTGTGCCTTTAGGGTGGCTCCCCTCCATAGAACAGAGAAGGTCAGGCCCTTCCATTGACGCGGTAGTTTTGGGGTAAAATGCAATTCGTCGTCTAGAATCTTCATTCCTCCGAACCCTTGAACAACACTCATCCAGGTCCCTGCCATGGAGGTGATGTGCAGGCCCTCGTGAACTTCGTGATTATAGTCGTCAATATCTAAACGTGAGGTGCGTAGGTACATTTCGTACGCCTTTTCAGGATAGTCAATTTGTGCGGCTAAAATGGCGTGCACACAGGGACTCAGGGAACTTTCATGCACCGTTTTAGGCTCGTAGAAATCAAAGCTACGCTTGACCTCTTCTTTTTCATAGAGGTGGTTCAAGAAGTAATAGCCTTGTAGCACGTCCGCTTGTTTTATAAAGACCGAACGCAGAATCCGATCCCAACTCCAATGTTGGTTAATAGGACGTTCCTTAATGTCGAGGTCATTTGCATTTAGCTGCTCTTTATCCAAGAAGCCATCTTGTTGTAAAAACACATCTAATTCCTCACTCTTTGGGTAGTACATCTTTTCAATGATGTCTGACCACTTTGAGAATTCGTCGCGAGTATTTAATTTTGTTTTCTCCGTAATTCTAACCAATTCTTCACCGGAATTTGTCTTTAGCCATTGATACGCCTCTAGGGTGTACTCCATGGTCCAAGCCGCCATACGATTGGTGTACCAGTTGTTGTTGATGTTGTTTTCGTATTCGTTCGGACCAGTAACACCAAGCATAACGTAGGCCTTCTTTTCAATGGACCAGTTCACGCGTTGTGCCCAGAATCGACTAATGGCTAAAAGCACCTCAAAACCAGCTTCTGCTAAGTAAGCCCAATCCTGCGTATGACGTATATAATTAAATACACCATAAGCGATGGCAGCGTTGCGATGAATTTCTTCAAAAGTAATTTCCCACTCATTGTGACATTCCTCGCCATTCATCGTTACCATAGGATACAAGGCAGCGCCACTGTTGAATCCTAGCTTCTGGGCATTTTCAATAGCCTTGTCTAGCTGTTTGTAGCGGTAAAGACATAGGTTTTTAGCGACCTCTGGTTGTGCTGTTGCCAGGTAAAAGGGCAAACAATAGGCTTCTGTATCCCAATAAGTAGAGCCACCGTATTTTTCTCCAGTAAAACCTTTTGGACCGATATTTAAGCGATCATCCACACCGGTAAACGTCTGGTTCATGTGAAAGATGTTGAAACGAATTCCTTGCTGGGCCTCTGCATCTCCTTCAATTTCTATATCTGAAGTCTTCCACTTCACCGCCCAGGCCTTGACATGGGCGTCCCGGACACTGTCAAAACCTTGTTTTGCATTTGCGCGCGCCATTTCAGTGGCCCTACCGTCTAATTTCGCGGCATCATGATTCATGCTAGAGAGCACGGTGGCAAACTTTTCGAGGGTTAGAGTTGATCCTTCTGAAACTTGAAAACAAGCGCACTCTGAGACCATCATGTGTTGCGCATCTGAACTTGAAAACCATTGCTGAGGCCTGCCGTTCAGGCTGACAGTATTGCACATTGCAACGCTTACCTGAAAGCCAGTTTTCTTTGTTTTTGCATGTACAAAACTTGTCTCCAGGTGCTGCCCTTGAGCAACAGCGTCCCAAAACGTCTCACCGTAGTTGCTGTCTTCGTTTTTAACGTCAAAATCAAGGTAGGGACAAAGTTCAATTTGGCCACTAAAGTTGAGCGGAGTAATGCTGTAAGAAATCGCTCCAACTTCATCGTCGACAATACTTACAAGTCTTACTGATTTAACCGATAGTTGTTTCCCAGAAGGCAGAGTAACCTTAAACGAACGCGTTAAAAGGCCGCTCTTCATGTCTAGCTCGCGGTAAAAATCGCGAACCTCTGTAGCGGTATTTAGATCCAATACCTCACTCTCAATAGTTACCTGTATTCCGATCCAATTACACGAATTTAGCACCTTCGCAAAATATTCTGGATAACCGTTTTTCCACCAACCTACTCGTGTTTTATCGGGATAGTATACCCCTGCTAAATAGGATCCCTGGAGGCTTTGTCCGGTGTAGGTTTCTTCGAAATTAGCGCGTTGGCCCATGCGCCCATTTCCTATAGAAAACAAACTTTCACTTTTGGGATGGTTCTCCGGGTTCCAACCGCGTTCTATGATTTTCCAAGGATCAACCTCGATATACTTTTTAAACATGGCAATGTTCGTATGTTCTTAAAACTGGGCCACCAATGCTTCTGGAGTTGAACTCCCCAATGCCTGAAAATGGACATCAGCTTTTAGTAGCTCTGCGCTGCCAATCCCAACACAATTAAATCCACCCGCCTTAGCCGCTTGGACTCCTGCTATCGAGTCCTCAAAAACTAAACATTCCGCAGGCTTTAGGTCTAAACCGTCAGCGCCTTTCAAAAATACCTCAGGATCAGGTTTGCCATTTACCACATTGTTCCCATCAATTATCGTGGTAAACAGCGCTGTTATTCCTAATTTATCCAGAACCATAGGCGCATTCTTAGAAGCGCTTCCCAATCCAATTAAGATTCCTTTTGCGTGTGCATGTCTAATGAATTCAAGCGCTCCAGGTAATCCATCTTTGGGGCCTAATTGAACAACGAGCTCTAAGTAACACTCGTTTTTAAGCTCCATGAGATTGATAAATGTCTGGTTATCAATCGTGGCACCAGTCCACGCAATGATCTTTTTCAATGAATCAACCCTACTTACTCCTTTGAGTTGTTCATTTTGCTCTACCGTAAAGTCACCGCCTAGTTTTTGAGCGAGGCGACGCCATGCTTGAAAATGAAAAACGGCGGTATCTACAATAACGCCGTCTAAGTCAAAAAGAAAACCTTTTATCATGTCTGTTTTTGATATACGTCCAATACCCGTAAGTATTCTAAATGATACTTAATCAAACCATCAACAGGTTTTCGGAGTATCTGTCCTAGTTTCATTCCGCGCTCTTCCAAAACCTCTAACAAGATATCTTGAAATATTGACCCAACACTTCCAACAAAGTGAACAGGTACTTCTCGGCAATTATCGAAACAAGCGATGTGAATGTCCGCAAACTTAGAAAACCCCTCACGAATGATCTCTTGGACGTATGCGGTATGCATGTGCTTACCGGCAAATCTACTGAAAGAGGCAAGATAAACGTTCGCGTTTGGTTTGTTGTAAACGCTTGTAATGATTTCGTCTTTGTCTAACTGGTACGTATTAAAGAAGTCGTCTGCCATTTCTTGCGGAAGCTTCTTGTACAAGAAATCGGATACAAGACGCTTACCAATATAGCTGGCACTTCCTTCGTCTCCAAGAATATAAGCGAGTGATGGAAGGACCTCAGAGACTTCGTTTCCGTCAAAATAGCAGCTGTTTGACCCCGTGCCTATGATACACGTTATCGCGGGCTCGCCAGTATAAGTCGAGTATGCACTAGCGAGTAGATCGTGGTCGACACGTACATTTGCTTTTACAAAAACTTTAGTTAGCCCATCTTTAACGATATCCTGTAGTCCCTCGCTTGAAGCGCCAGCACCAT
>CAJWFD010000029.1 GCA_913031435.1 uncultured Cryomorphaceae bacterium | reverse complement strand
GGTACTATGTATAGTTTGATTCCCTATTAGTAGTTTAAAAACAGTAGTATAAGGTGTTACATCCTTAATCTATTGTTGGACCAATATCCTCTGCTTATCAGAAATCCCTTTAATTCACTCAGTTTAATCAATCCTTTATAAAACGAGTTCGATTTGAAACATTCAATGTGTCCTTCTCCTTCAGCGGGAAATAAAACACTTGTGGGTGGTAGTTTTTCTAATTCTTTTGCGAAAAAATCATTAGGAGCTTTGCCTTAAGCGTATTTCGGTTTAGAATATCGAGTATTCCATATTTCCTCAGGATTCATAATTAAGGAGGTTTAAGATGTGGTGTAAGATAGAATGACCTAATAAACCTAGTTTCGAAAAGAGTGCTTTTGTTTTTTTAAAGATTTAAGCAATTAAAATCTCCTGCAGTGCTTTGCTAGATTGGATTACAGGTTTTAAATACTTCTGAGAATTTCTTTTTAGTAAGAGTTGTAATTTTAAAAGTCTGTTATATATTTGCAGCCCCGAACAAGACCGGGTAAAATTAAGTAGTTATGAAACGTACATTTCAACCGAGCAATAGAAAACGTAAGAATAAGCACGGTTTCCGTTCTAGAATGGAGAGTGTTGATGGCCGTAAGGTAGTGACGGCACGTCGTTCTAAAGGGCGCAAGCGCCTGACGGTTAGTGATAAAGTAAATTACAAGGGTTAATCAATGTTAACAACCTTTTAATAATATACAGGTGTTGCCGAAAGCAACACCTTTTTTTTGGTCCCAACCGTAGTTAACTTTGTAAAAATCATATAGCAAATGCCAAGAAACAACTCCATCAAACATGTTCTCATTATTGGTTCCGGTCCTATAGTTATTGGACAGGCTTGTGAGTTTGATTATTCTGGGTCCCAGGCATCCCGTAGTTTAAGGGAAGAGGGGATTATAGTAACCTTAATTAACTCTAATCCAGCAACCATCATGACAGATGAGGTGATTGCGGATAATATCTATTTGAAGCCGCTAACGGTGGAGAGTATTGAAGAAATTCTTAAGGTGCATCCTGATGTTGATGCTGTATTGCCCACTATGGGTGGACAGACGGCGTTAAACTTATGTATTGACTCAGATAAGCAGGGTGTGTGGGAGGATAACAACGTTAAAATAATTGGTGTCGATATCGATGCCATCAATATTACAGAGGATAGAGAGGAATTCAGAAAGTTGATGGAGTCCATTGATATTCCTATGGCCCCGTCACGCCCAGCTAAATCTTTTCTTAGAGGAAAAGAAACCGCCCAGGAGTTTGGTTTTCCATTATGTGTACGAGCCTCATTCACCCTTGGTGGCGCAGGTGCGACCTTTGTTCATTCAGAATCTGAGTTTGATGAGGCATTGACGAGAGGATTGGAAATCTCTCCAATCCACGAGGTGATGATAGACAAAGCTCTTTTGGGTTGGAAGGAATATGAACTGGAGCTCCTTCGTGACAACAATGATAATATCATCATCATATGTTCCATTGAAAATATGGACCCAATGGGTATCCATACAGGGGATTCAATTACCGTTGCCCCAGCAATGACATTGAGCGACACCACGTATCAGAAGATGCGCGATATGGCTATAAAAATGATGAGAAGTATAGGAACTTTTGCTGGTGGATGTAATGTTCAGTTTGCTGTGAGTCCTGATCAAAGAGAAGATATTGTAGCCATTGAAATCAATCCACGTGTTAGTCGCTCCTCTGCGCTAGCATCGAAAGCCACAGGATACCCAATAGCTAAGGTTGCTGCTAAAATGGCAATAGGATATACCTTGGATGAATTGAACAATCAAATTACTAAGACGACTACAGCTTACTTTGAGCCTACATTGGATTATGTAATTGTCAAGATTCCTCGCTGGAATTTTGAGAAGTTTGAAGGAGCAGATACTCGTCTTGGTATCCAGATGAAATCAGTGGGAGAAGTCATGGCAATAGGTCGTAGCTTTCAAGAAGCCCTTCACAAGGCAACCCAGTCACTAGAGATCAAGCGAAATGGTTTGGGTGCAGACGGCAGGGGATTGACGGATCAAGACACCATATTACACAAACTAGAATACGCCTCTTCAGATCGTTTGTTTGTGATCTATGACGCCATTCAAATGGGTATCGGATTACGTCGTATCCATGAAATCACGAAAATAGACATGTGGTTCTTGATGGAGATCGAGGACTTAGCAAGAGTTCAGGCTAAAATCGAAGGACACAACCTAACATCTATTCCAAAAGAATTGATGCGAGAAGCAAAGATGAAAGGTTTTGCCGATCGTCAAATTGCCCACATGATCAATGCTCTTGAAAGTGAGGTCCATACCAAACGTACTGATCTTGGAATTAACAGGGTATGGAAGTTAGTAGACACCTGTGCGGCAGAGTTTCCAGCCCAAACACCTTATTACTACTCCACTTTTGAAATGCCTTTCACCACGTCCCTTGGAGTGGAAATGGTAGAGAATGAAAGCGTTGTTTCAGAAAGAGAGAAAATCATAGTCCTTGGTTCTGGTCCGAACAGAATTGGCCAAGGTATCGAGTTTGATTATAGCTGTGTACATGGAGTGCTATCTGCACGCGAAGAGGGATATGAAACGATCATGATCAACTGTAATCCTGAGACGGTAAGTACAGACTTTGATACGGCAGACAAGCTCTACTTTGAGCCTGTATTTTGGGAGCATATCTATGATATCATTCTGCATGAAAAGCCGCGTGGTGTTATCGTTCAACTGGGTGGACAAACAGCATTGAAACTGGCTGAAAAATTGAGTAGATATGATATTGAAGTTATTGGAACTTCTTATGAAGCACTCGATTTAGCCGAAGACCGCGGTAGATTTTCTAATCTATTGAAGGAGATCAACATACCTTATCCTGAATTTGATATTGCAACAACAGCGGATGAGGCTTTAGACATTTCAGATAAGCTTGGTTTTCCAATACTTGTGAGACCTTCCTATGTTCTTGGTGGACAGGGGATGAAAATTGTCATCAACAAGCAAGAGCTCGAGCATCACGTGGTGAACTTGTTCAAAGAGTTTGAAGGCAATAGAGTATTGTTAGACCATTACTTGGACGGTGCTATTGAAGCGGAGGCTGACGCAATCTGTGATGGCGAAGATGTGTACATTATTGGCATCATGGAGCACATAGAGCCGTGTGGTATACATTCAGGAGATAGTTCAGCTGTATTACCTCCGTTCAATCTAGGCCCACTGGTAATGCAACAAATCAAGGAGCATACCGTGAAAATTGCGAAAGCTCTAGAAACTAAAGGTCTTATTAATATACAGTTCGCCGTTAAGGACGACATTGTCTATATCATTGAAGCTAATCCGCGGGCTTCTCGTACTGTACCATTTATTTGTAAAGCCTACAAAGAACCTTATGTTAACTTTGCAACGAAAGTGATGCTAGGTACTAAGAAGGTCAAGGATTTTAATTTCGACCCTAATCTTGAGGGATACGCCATTAAGATTCCTGTGTTCTCCTTCAGTAAGTTCCAGAATGTGAATAAGAAACTTGGACCTGAGATGAAGTCTACAGGTGAAAAAATCCATTTTATAAAGGATCTAAAAGATCCCGTGTTTAAAAAGCTACACAGCGAACGTAGTTTATATCTGAGTCGTTAATTAAAATATAATATTTCATTGAAAAGAATCCCGGGGCCTGTGGCCCCGGGATTCTTTTTTATCTTGAGAAAAATTTCCACCCCATGTTGCGATTTATTGCCATGACCATTTTAGCATACTTTATCTTCCGTTGGCTTGACAGGTTCTTTGGGGGTGGTTCTGCCTCTCGAAGCGGAAAAGCCAGTACTAGAGGTAAATTCAATAGTGAGCAGCCTTCGAAGAGCAAGGTCTCTAATAGTGTTGGGGAGTATGTTGAGTACGAGGAGATAAAAGACGATTCTCAGGAATCAGACAAATGAGAAAATTAGGTATTATAACGTACTATTGGCCACCGGCAGGTGGGCCAGGAGTGCAGCGCTGGCTTAAACTAAGTAAGTGCCTCGCTCGTCATGGCGTGGAGTTATATATTGTTACCGTAGATGCTGATAAGGCGACTTATCCACTAATAGATAAAGGTCTGTTGGACGATGTACATGAAAACATTCACGTTACTCGCACGACTACCTCTGAGAAATTTAGTGCGTATAAAAAGGTGACTGGAACAAAACAAGTTCCCTTTAGTGGATTCTCAGGTGAAGAGATGAATGTCCCGTTTGTCCAGAAAATAGCCCGATTTATTCGTGGTAATTTCTTTGTTCCAGACGCTCGAAAGGGTTGGAACGTTCACGCATATACCGCTGCTGCAAAGCTTATTCAGGAGCATGATATTCAGCATTGGGTAACTACTTCCCCTCCGCACAGTTCTCAGATGATAGGACGCCGATTGCAGAAAAATTTAGGAATTCATTGGACAGCAGACTTCCGAGATCCTTGGACTGACATCTATTATTATCGCAAATTTTACCCGCTTGCCATCACACGTTGGTTCGAACGAAAACTTGAACATAGCGTGTTCAGTGCTTGTGACACTTTGATCAGTGTGAGTCCGTCTTGGAGCAAGTTATATCTCTCAAAGGGCGCAACATCTGATAAAGTACATACCATCACTAATGGTTTTGATATAGAAGATTTTTCATCGATCTTACCAGAGCGACCAGAGCTCTTTACCATTACTTATGCAGGTACCTTAGCAGCTCAATATCCTGTATCCGATTTTGTAAAGGCCCTGAATGCATTGGGTTTTCCGGTAAAATTGCGTATAATCGGATCTTGGGATGCTTCCAGTAGAATGAAGCTTGAAAGCGTATCTACTCAGGTTGATTTGGAATTTATCTCTTATGTTCCAAAGAAGGACTTAAATGCGTATTTGGTCAACAGTCACTTGATGTTGTTTTTACTCCCAGAAGTGGACAGTGCATCCGGACATGTTCCTGGAAAATTATTTGATTATTTAGGCGGAGGTAACCCAATCTTGGGTCTTGGCCCTGTTGAAGGGGATGCAGCGAAGATCATTGGTAAGGCTCAAGCTGGTCATGTATTCAGTTATGGTGATACAGATGGAATCGTGAATTTCATTTCTAAAATGCACGACACTGGCGCGCCCAAAACAGCTTCAAATAAGACCGCTCTCTATGAGAGAAATCAACAAGCAAAACAGGTATTGAACGCTATCTTTGGATCTGATTGATAAAAATGTATACCGACTTAAGCCTCCGATTTATGGGTCTTTTCTCTGTATGTGCTCCAGCCTAAATAAAGCATTAACACGACAATTAGGGCAGATCCCGCTATATTGACACTTTTCCCTGTGTAGTAGGATTGTGGAGCAAACTTAAATACGATATCATGCTTTCCTGCAGACACCTTCATGCCACGAAGAAGGTAGTTTACGCGAATGTGATCTACGGCTTCTCCATCTATATATGCTTGCCAATCATTGCCAGATCCTTGATAAAATATCTCGGAGAATACAACAAAACTTCCCCCTCCCTCGTAACTATATTCCATGAACTTAGGATCATAATTAGTCAGACGGATGTCTCCAGCTGAAAGGGTGGAGTTATTACCCAAGTAGGCGGAGTAACGCTGGTCAATAACCACCGTTGTTTTTGGATCAAAGCCAGATAATGCATTCATTTCAGCATCTGCATCAGCCACTAAATTTATGTTGCTTACCGTCCATGCATTTCCACAAACGTTTGGGTTGCGTTGTGCTTGTGGTTGACCGTTTTTTCCTTGGGCAATCACATACTTCATATTGAGCATGTCGAAACAGGCCATGTTTTGCTTGCTCAATTGATTGTCAATTAAATCTTGATAGCGTTGAAGTTTAGCGCCGTGATATCCACCAATACTTTTATGGTGGTAACTGGTATAGCTATCAGAAGTCAGAGAAGTCATGCTGTTCCATACACGGAAGTGCGGATCTTTGTCCATCAAAATGGATTGATTAGCACCGTTCGGTGCATACTGCGCTTCCCATTTACGCTTGGTTAAGAAGTCATCAGTTTCTAATTGGTCACGATCGAAGATCAGAAGATCGCCCAATGTTACTGCTGCTAAAGAAGCCATAGCAAGATGCAGTCCTAGTTTCCCCGTATGCCACATCCAGAGTGCTGCGGTCATTAAAAATCCTACGAATAAAGACCTCATGGCAGAAGAAGTGATGATACCTCTTCTATCGCTCAATAGCTGATCTATTGCGAATCCTTGTTGGCTGAACTGCGTATCTCTTGCGGTTTCTAGATCCATGACCATTGGAGCAATTAATCCAAAAAGAACTACAAATCCACCAAACAAGCCAGCTCCCTTTAATAAGGCATTCATGCGTGATGATTTGTCCATTTCGAACCAGGCATTGAGTCCCAGGATTCCGTAAAAAGGAATACTAAAAAACAGAACCACCATAGCCATAGAAGGGACACGAAATTTATTGTAAAGAGGTAGGTAGTCAAATAGGAATCTATTGAAAGACTCGAAATTAGAGCCCCAGGCCATGAACAGGAATAATATACTCGATATAATAACCCACATCCTCGTGGCTCCTCCTACCGTGAAGAAGGCTAAACAGAATAAAAGAAACATACTCGCCCCCACGTAATAGGCTCCATTTCCCATACTATCACCGGTCCATTTCATAAATGCGCCTCCCATGTATTGAGATGCCTGAGCCTCTGCTTGATCAGGCCCTATGCCTTGCTGTCGAAACGCACGAACGAGTTGGTCAAAAGTTTGCGTACCCATATCTGCATAGTTGACCATTGCACCTCCTCCAGCTGCATTAGGTATAACCAGCGCTACTGTTTCATAAATACCTGAAGACCATGACATAGCGTAATCAAAAGACAATCCACCTTCGCCTTGGTTCTGGTTTTTCGTAGTCAATTCTGAAATCCCGCCACGCATGCTTTCGTTCGTATATACTTTAGTGGACCACATGTTAGCAAGGTTAGGTCCAACACTAAGCAACCCGGCAAGTGCAAGCAGTCCCGTGTACTTAGCGAATTGTGGCAACGCCTTTTCTTTGGCATATTTAAAGAGATATGTAGCCCAAATTACAGCCATGAATATTCCTGCGTAGTAGGTGATTTGAAAGTGATTTCTATGAATACTGAGCCCTGCGAATAAGGCCATTAATATAAAAGCTTTCCAATTTTTTCTCTCTAGCAGTAGCAGTAGTGCCATAATCATTAACGGAATAAATGCAGCCGTATTGACTTTCGCATTATGTCCCGCAGCATATCCAATAATAAAGAAACCACTATATCCGTATGCAAACCCTCCTATAGCGCTTAACCAATGGTTGACTCCTAGTGCTCTGAGTCCAATGAATCCGCCAATCATCAAATAGAAAATAATGTAGGTGGAAGAGTTTTTTCCTCCAATTGTCCGAACTACGGAGGATATGGTTTCAAAAATATTCCCTCCGTACTTGGTCGATATTTGTGCTGTGGGCATGCCGCTAAACATTGCATTTGTCCACAACGGCTCTTCTCCTTTACTGGCTCTATGGTCTCTGATTTCTTTACTCTTTGCCCACCCTAGTTTAATATCATCTTGGTCTAAGACATCTCCTTGGAAATAAGAAGGGCTAAGAAACGCCATGTTAACACCTAGTAATATTACTATCGGTAGTAACCAAGTCTTTAAAAAGGGTGTCATTTTCGTGAAATCCATAACGTTGTTTGAATTGAACCTCCAAACTACAAAAGTTGTGGAATAATAGGGGCGCTTATCATTGATTATCCTTTGAATACGCAGTATTTTTCACTCTCCAAACGAAATACATTTAAAAAGGTCAAGCGAACATGATATTCAAAACCGAAATTTCAAAAGTACTTTCAGAAGGATGTGACGAACGTGTCCATATTATTGAATCAACAGGTAGAAATAAATACCATTTGAACCCGGTCAAATATGAGTCGCTACTTCAGCGTGGGTCTTGTACGGCAAATTTGCTTACAAAGAGATCTCATGGTGTAGCAAAGGCATTTCTAGGTAAGTATGAGGAATTGAGCTATGACAACTTATTAGAAACACAAGCCACGCGAATCAAGCAGTTGGTAGGAAGCGAATTCAACGATCCTTTCGATGTCTACTTCGCTCCGTCTGGCTCGGATTTGGTCTATTATCCATTATTATTTCAGTTCATGCTGAATCCTGGCAAAAAAGTAATTAATGTGGTCAGTTGCCCGGAAGAATTAGGTTCGGGCTCCAAGTTGGCGAGTGAAACACGCTTTTATGCCAATTTTAACCAGTTTGGTGAAAACATTGTAAAAGGAGATTTCGTAGATCCTAATAATGTCAGTGAAGTACACTATTTAGATGCACGCGATGATCAAGGAAATATCCTCGATCGCACAAAAGCAATAAAAGATATCATTGCTAAGACTCCAGATGCAGCCGTTGTAGCGAGTTTAGTTTTTGGTTCAAAATCAGGTATAAAGGATGATCTAGATGTGATTGATCCTGAGAGCAACACCATGTGGGTTGTGGATTTATGCCAATTTCGTGTTGATCCAAAACTCATACATGACCTTCTAGAAAAAGGCGTGATGATTATGCTTACAGGGTCTAAGTTTTTTCAAGCCCCTCCGTTTTGCGCAGCCATGCTGGTTCCACGAAAATGGAGTGAGCAGCTCAAGGGAGTCGATGCTTCAGTGATCAAGCCTTATGGAGCGCTATTCAGTGCCTATGATATTCCATGGTACATGGAAAACATGCGTGAACAGTTGCCAATTCGAGAGAACAAAGGGTTGCGCCTGCGCTGGGAGATCGCACTGGACGAAATGGAGGCTTATAGTTACTGGTCTACTTCGCAAACAGATGAGACCATTACAAGGTGGGCGACTGGTGTGATGTCGAGGCTGGAGACGTCTAAATACTTCAAGCTAATGCCTGATCAATTATTAACAAACATGTCCATCATCAGTTTTCAGGTTTGGGTTAATGAAAGGGCTCTAAATAACTCAGAGCTCAAGCAGTTGTTTGAAGCAATCACTACGGGAACCCATGCCGGTTTCAACAACGGTATTGACCGCGTGTTTTTTGGTCAACCAGTGGAATATGCAAATAAAAGTTTCATACGTCTAGCGGTTGGAGCTTATGCGGTTCGTGAATTTTTGGAAAAAGACGCGATTGACTTTCACAATGACAACAGGCTAATCGAGGTCATCGAGGAAGTCTCACAAAAAATGTTCGGGTGATAGCGGCGAATGACATAGTACGTGCCGTAAAAGTAATTATCCCATTACTCAGTGAGGATGATACCAGTGTCATGCTGGTTCACTTACCTCGTCTGAAAGAAAGGTTAACTCACTTAAGCGCCTGTTTCTCTAATAATGTACAACACTCTATTGCGGTTAAGACTAATCCGCATCCGGCGGTCTTGGAACAGTTGGTGGAATTAGGCTATGGTTTGGAGGCGGCCTCATTAGAAGAAGTGCGTTTGGCACAAGAGGCGGGATGTCCTGGATCAAAAATAGTATTTGACTCTCCAGTCAAGACTAGAGCAGAGATCACTTTGGTTAGTCAAGAGCCTCAAATGTTGGTAAACGTTAATTCTATCGAAGAATTGGCTCGATTTCCTCAAAAAGTTCAGTGTACACTTGGAATACGTGTGAATCCTCAGGTTCATACGGGAGCCCCAGAGATGTTTGATGTCAGTAAAAACGAGAGCAAGTTTGGTGTTGCCGTTATCGAGCGCACGAAGATTATAGAAGCAGCATTGTCCTACCCTGTTTCAGCGTTGCACATGCATAGTGGTTCTCAAATGAAGGACTTAGAGGTGCAACGAGGAGCGCTAGAGTCTTTAAGAGATTTAGCTCACGAGATAAATGCTCGAGAACCGGGTAAAATAAGTATACTCGACATAGGTGGAGGTCTACCTTCTGAATCTATGCAGGATGAAACGAAAATGAAGGCCTACGGTTCAGTGGTTACTGAAGTATTTAAGAAATGCTCATTTACGTTAGTTACTGAGTTTGGACAATGGGTGCATGCGGAAGCGGGATTCGCTTTGAGTCGTATAGAATACAAACTTGAGCCAAATCGGTTGTTCATTCATCTAGGTGCCGATTTTTTTATGCGTGATGCATATACAAAACCTCGTTCTTTTCCTCTTAGTGTCTGGAACAACAGTGGTGAAGAATATCGAGGTGAAAAAGAAGCATTTGATCTTGCTGGACCTTTGTGTTTTGCAGGCGATTATTTGGCGCACGGCGCTCTAATAGACGTTTGCGTGCAGGAAGGTGATTATTTGGTAATTGATCATACAGGTGCGAATACTTATGGTTTGTGGTCAAGACATTGTTCACGTTCAGTGCCTTCATTATGGGCTTGGGATGGAGAGAAAATGAAGAAGTGGAGCCATAGGCAAACAATAAATTATTAATGTTATTTTTGAACTACAAGCAAAGCTACATGAAGAAATTACTTCTCTTTTTATTCGCCGCGGTTTCGCCAGCTCTTTTAGGCCAAGTAATGACGGTTACTGTGGATCAAGATGCCTTTTCAGTATGTCCTTCCGATGTAGTGGATGTTAATGCAACAAGATCAACTCCTCTGAACAATTCGTTGTCATTAAATGGGTTTTCACAGTACTTGGAGATTCCTAATAGCACAGCCACGAATCTGGGCACATCAAGCTTCAGTTTGGAGTTTTGGGTAAATCTGAATACATTGAACGGATTGACCTATTTAGCAAGCAATCGAAATGCTGCAGGGGTAGGTTGGGCAGTTTTTGTTGACGGCTCTGGCTTTGTTGGGTTTGGTGTTCGAGACGCTGCGGGGTCTTTTGACGTTAAGACAGGTACGATTTCGAATATTAACGATGGAAACTGGCATCACGTAGCCGTGACTTGGGATAGAGGTTCTACGACCATGAATATATATATTGATGGTGGGTTTGAAACCACAGATAACATGGCTTTGGGAGATGTAGGGACCACAGTTTCAACCACGGTAGGTTATGGTGTGAGTCCTTTTTCTGGGAACGCGACCTATGTAAACGGAGGGATAGACGAATTTAGAGTTTGGTCAGAACCACGCTCTAGTGGTGACATCCAGACCTATATGAGTGCGCATTTAAACCCGACGTCATTTACAACATTGGTACAGAACTTTGATTTTAATGAGCTCACTGTTTTAGATGGTTGGTATGACTGTGCGGGTACATTAACCATCACTTCAGGTGTTAATTCGCCGTCGGTAGATCCTGCCGGAGGTCCCTTGATGACCTTTAATTTCTCTATGAATTGGTTGACATCAAGTGGCTTAAGCCAAAATGGCGCAAATTTTCAAGAAACATTCAATGCGGATGACACTGTATTTGTTTCAACGGGCTATTGTAAGTACGAAGCTATGGACACGGTGTTTGTTACAGCTTTAGACTGCGATACAGCTCAAGATCCTAGAGATGTAGCGGCTGTATTTACTCCCACTGCGTTTACGCCTAATGGAGATACTAAGAATGATTACTACCTCGTCAAGGTAAATTCAATTAGCTACTTCGAAATGCAAGTTTATAATCGCTTAGGTAATATTCTGTTCTATAGTAAGGATGTTAATACTGGCTGGGACGGCACGTTTGAAAACAAGACTTGTTATGAAGGAGTCTACGTTGCTAAGATCTTATATAGAGATTTAGAAGGGATTGAGTATATAAAATACCAGCAATTCAGCTTGATGCGCTAGGTTTGAATTACCATTAAATAAAAAAGCCTCGAGTTTACTCGAGGCTTTTTTATTTAATGGTAATTGCTCAAATCTTATTTTCAGGGACTTTGGTTCTGTGTTAATTATTTTCTTGTTCTTGTCTTGCACCAGACATACTAGCGTTTAATTCAAAGCCTATGATAAGACCAAACGCATTGATATAGATCCACAGTAGCATGATCAGTAAAGTTCCGATAGAACCATAAAACTTGTTGTAAGTTGAAAAGTTCTCTACGTAGAAACCAAACCCTTGGGAAGAGAGTATAATTAATAGAGTTGCAAGTATACTGCCAGGGCTTATAAAGCGCCAATTCCTATTCCTTACAGGCCCATAGTTGTAAACCGCGGAGATGCCTAATAAGATGGTGACAAGCAGCACCAGTAGTCTACCCCAGTAAATAATTTGTGTCGTGTATTCAGATAGGTAACCCAGTTCCGATAGCCATCCGGTAAATCCTTGTGTAAAGATGAGCGCTACCAGAGCAATCATGATGAGAACAGATAGGCCGATAGTGAGTACAAATGCGCTAAAGTATTGTAGCCAGAAGTTTTTTACGTCAACCGCATTTTGGCTGATCCCAAGGTTTGAGATTAAACTTAATGTACCGTTTGTCGCGAAGAGTAATGCTGCAATAAAGGTTACAGACAGTAGTCCACCGCGTTTTATAGTTAAGATATCTTGAATAGCATCAAAAGTCATGTCTTGGGTGCTTGGTGGCAGTAGATCAGACATCACTTGGAGTAATTCGTCTTGAAAGATATCTAGAGGCAAGAAAGCGACTAGCGTAAAAATAAAGATGACTCCAGGGAAAAGCGCTAGAAAAAAGCTAAAACTCACAGAACCAGCACGAGTAGAAATGGCTCCTTCGTAGATGCCACGAACAAAAAAACTAAGTACATCCCAAAGAGATAGGCCATCAAATAATGGTGGTTTAACTCGTGTCAGTACGAGCTCTAAGGTCTTGATGATGCGTTTAAATCTATTGTCCATGATATCAAAGGGCCTTCAGGCTCATGTCTAAACTTTTGATTTGATGGGTTAAAGCCCCAACGCTAATATAGTCTACTCCGCACTCTGCATAGGAGACCAAGGAGTCTTTTGTGATTCCTCCACTACTTTCAGTTTCTGCTCTGCGATCAATCAATGCAACAGCGATTCTGGTTTCATCAGTGGTAAAGTTGTCCAGCATTATTCTATCCACCCCAGCAATTAAGGCTTCACGCACTTCATGTAGGTCTCTAGTTTCAACCTCTATTTTCAGGATTTTTTGTTTGTCCGAAAGATATTCGCGAACGCTAGTTACGGCTGGTATTATTCCACCTGCAAAATCAATATGGTTATCTTTAAGCATGATCATATCGTAGAGTCCCATGCGATGGTTTCCTCCGCCGCCCAGTGAAACCGCCCATTTTTCTAATACACGTAAACCAGGTGTAGTCTTTCGAGTGTCAAGAATGGTGGTGGAAGTGTGGGCGACCATTTTAGAATATTCAGCGCTACTTGTCGCCACTCCTGATAGACGTTGTGTATAGTTTAGCACCAAACGTTCAGCTTGTAATAGTTTGACTGCGTTTGCTTCAACAGTCAATGCAATGTCTCCTGGATAGACACGCGAACCATCTTTAATGCGGACCTGTACCTTTGCTGTAGGATCAATGTAAGTGAAGAGATATTTTGCCAACGCAATGCCAGCGATGATGCCTTCTTGTTTAATTAAAAGTTTTGCTTCCCCTCTTTTTGTTAAGTCCAAGCAGCTAAGCGCGCTGTGATCGCCATCTCCTATATCCTCTTTGATAGCGAAGTCAAAGGCGGAGTTAAGTTCAGAAAAATCAGGTATCCAATCAGGTGAGTTCATAAAAATTGATTTCTAATCGTCCGTCTCAACGCAAGTTACCATCTTTGTCGAGCTCATGAAGATTGTATTTCTAGTTATCGGTAAAACTTCTGAACGATTCATTTCGGATGGAATGTCTATTTTCGAATCCCGCTTACGTCATTACGGCAAGTATGAAACCTTGGTTGTGTCTGACGTCAAAGGGGGTGCTAAAATGAGTTCTGATGCGCTTAAAATAGAAGAGGGACGTGCTTTTAAAAAGTATTTATTACCGGGTGATCGTCTTATACTGTTAGATGAAAAAGGAAAGCAATATTCTTCACGAGATTTTGCTGGCCAGGTGCAGAAATGGATGAATTCAGGCCCTAAAAGATTAGTCTTTGTTGTGGGTGGAGCATTCGGGTTTAGTGCCGAGATGCATGGTATTGCTGAAGGAAAGCTTAGCTTAAGCTCGATGACTACCTCTCACCAACTCGTTCGTGTGTTGTTTTTAGAACAACTTTATCGAGCGTTTACTATTCTAAATAACGAACCTTATCACAACGATTAATGGCTGAATATAGCTTTGAAGGCATTATGCGCGATTTGCGATCCGGCAAGTATGCACCCGTTTATTTTTTCGCAGGCGAAGAGTCGTTTTATGCCCAGCAGCTTATTGATGTCATTGAGCATCAAGTTCTTGATGAATCTGAGCGAAGCTTTAACCAGGTCATTCTTTATGGTAAGGAAACCAGCATGCTTCAAGTACTTGAGGAAGCCAAACGCTTTCCAATGATGAGCGAGCGTATGGTCGTAGTCGTTAAAGAAGCTCAGCATCTTAAAGCAAACGATTGGGATTTGCTTCTAGGTTACCTTGAGCAACCACAGCCTTCAACCTTATTGGTTTTTGGTCACATGCACAAGAAGTTGGATAAGCGGTCTAAAGCGGGCAAGGCGATTAAAGCGAATACGGTATTTCTGGAGAGTGCGCCTTTGCGTGATTACCAGGTAATACCTTGGTTAGAGAAACAGCTTTCCGCTAAAGGTTTTCAAGTTAACACAGCAGTTGTTGCTTCTATGGCGGAGCAAGTGGGGACAGATCTATCGAGATTACAAAATGAGGTTCAAAAATTAGATGTAGCTATGGGATCAAACCGTCAGGTTACTCCCGAGGATATAGAACGTCATATAGGAATTTCAAAGGATTATAACAACTTTGAATTGGTAGCTGCCATCGCGGAACGTGACGTAGCTAGGGCATTCAAAATCGTTCATTTCTTCGCGAAGAACCCTAAAGACCATCCTGTTCAAATGATTACCGGCATCTTATTTAATTTCGTGAATAACCTGATTCAATATCATAGTATGAAGGGCAGTGCAGAAAAGCAGATCGCTACAGCGCTTAAAGTTCATCCCTATTTCTTGAAACAGTTTAGTGCTGCTTCACGACATTATTCCTATACTCATGCCCATGAAATGCTCCATGAATTACTGGTCTTTGATCGAAAATGTAAGGGTCTTATAACATCTAACTCAGGAGATTATGAGCATTTGAGAGAATGGTTAATTAAGTGTACGCTTTAGGCACTATTTTAGACAAGATTTTAGACTATGAGAATACGTATACTTTTGTTGACTTTGTTCGTTTCCTTTGGCGCTTTTGCCCAAGGTGAATTACTTCGAGGTTTTATTTATGCTAAAGACGGAGGAGAGTCCATCCCTTTTGCAAACATTCTAGTAAACTCATTGAATTCGGGTGCTACAACTAATTTAGATGGCTACTTCCAGGTTTCGGATGTGCCTCATGGTAAGCAGCAAATAACGGTAAGCTTTTTAGGGTTTGAAACCACTATTATTGACGTTAAGGTTTTTAAGAATAAGCCTACGTCCGTGAATGTTTACTTAAATGAAAGTAGCCAGATGCTCAACACGGTTAATATCGATGTAGAGCGAGCTCAACGAAAGGTGAAGGTGAATACTGCTGTGGTGAGTTTAAATCCTAAAATGATTGAAACATTTTCTGCTGGTGGGGATCCCGATTTAATGAAAGCACTTTCGGTTCTTCCCGGTGTAGTGAGCACCGGTGATCAAGGTGGTCAACTTTACATAAGAGGTGGAGCCCCTATTCAAAACTTGGTCATGCTAGATGGTATGATCTTGTATAATCCATTTCATAGCATAGGTTTCTTTTCCGTTTTTGATACTGATGTACTTCAGTCGGCGAATGTTTACACGGCGGGATTTGGTGCGGAATATGGTTCTCGTAACAGCTCAGTTATGGATATTACAACGCGTGACGGAAATCGATCTAGAGTGAAGGCCAAGGCCTATGCATCTACCTTTATGAGTAAGCTTCTTCTGGAGGCACCGCTTGGTAAAAAGGACAAAAATGGGATAGCAAACAATAGTCTATTTATAAGTGGTAAAACGAGTTATTTGAGAGAGACAGCTCCTGTTTTGTATCCATATGTGGAGACCCGCTTTGGTGGTTTGCCATTCACTTTTAATGATCTCTACGGCAAGTTTACTACGCAGAACAAGTCAGGGTCTAAATTAACGGCGAAGGCTTTTAACTTTAGTGATGCAGTAATGCTTGATAGTGCCAAGGGTATTCAATGGGACAGTTGGGGATACGGCGTGAATTTCATGGTTATTCCTCCTGCCTCAGCCACGCTGATAGAAGGTGATTTTGCTCAAAGTCAATATTTTATTCAGAGTACTGAGAATCCCGACCAGCCAAGGAATTCAACTATTAATGGTTTTAATGGTGGACTTGACTTTACTTATTTTATTGGAAAGGCGGATGAGTTTAAATATGGAATAGACTTAATTGGCTACGACACTGATTTCAACTATACAAATTCACTAGGTCTGAGTTTAAACCAGCAAGAAAGTACTACCGAGTTAGGAGGATATTTCAATTACCGAAAAGTGGGACCGTTACTTGTTATTGAACCTGGTTTAAGACTACACTACTACGGATCTTTGTCCGAGCTTAGCATAGAGCCTCGTTTGGGCTTAAAATATAATTTCACCGAAGACTTTAGATTCAAAGCTTCAGGAGGACGTTACAGTCAAAACCTTGTAGCTGCAAATAGCGATAGAGATGTAGTGAACCTGTTTTATGGCTTTCTAAGTGGTTCTGCAGATTTACCTAAAACCTTTCGAGATAGAGAGATCACCTCTAAACTTCAGAAAGCTACGCATGGTGTAGCTGGTTTCGAGTTTGATTTAGGACAATACTGGGACATCAACCTGGAGTCGTATATAAAAGACTTTTCTCAAGTCACGAATGTGAATAGAAACAAGCTCTACGCGGATGTACCTGCCTACAGCGATCAGCCAGAAATATTGAGAAAGGATTTTATTGTAGAGCGCGGACTTGCATATGGCTATGACGCATTGGTTAAATTTGAGAAGGGCAGGTATTACTTGTGGGCGGTTTATGCCTGGAGTAAAGTCACTAGAGATGATGGAATACAGGTATATAATCCTAATTTTGATAGAAGACATAATATAAATCTTGTCGGTAACATTAGGATGGGGGAGAAGGAACGTTGGTTTCTATCTGTTCGTTGGAATTTGGGCACTGGGTTCCCATTTACGCCTACTCAAGGCTATTACCCGGGGATAGATTTCTTAGATCCTGACGGTAATCCAGATATTAATTTCGATTACACCACAGCAAATGGAGACCCAAGTGTCCTGTATGGAGAATTGAACAGCAATAGACTTCCTGTGTATCATAGGTTCGATGCATCACTAAAGTATAGTACTCCAACAAAATACGGCTCTTTTGAGTGTACAATTGGTGCGACAAATATTTACAACCGAGAGAATATATTCTATTACGATAGGGTTGCAGCAGAGCGTATAAACCAATTGCCGATCATGCCAACGATTAGCACGAGTTTAGCCTTTTAATTGGCGCAGAAAAGAGGTACTTTTGACCTGTTTTGATTCGAACTATGGCAAGCACTAAATACATCTTTGTTACCGGTGGGGTAACTTCTTCACTAGGTAAGGGTATTATCTCAGCTTCTCTTGCGAAATTACTGCAGGCTAGGGGTTACAGGGTGACTATTCAGAAATTAGATCCATATATCAATATAGATCCTGGAACATTGAATCCTTATGAACATGGAGAATGTTACGTTACAGAGGATGGTGCCGAGACTGATTTAGATTTAGGTCATTACGAGAGGTTCTTAAATACACCTACGTCGCAGGGAAATAATGTGACTACAGGTCGTATTTATCAAACCGTGATTGATAAGGAGCGAAGAGGTGATTACCTCGGCAAGACCGTTCAGGTTATTCCACACATTACCGATGAAATCAAAACACGTATTAGAATTTTAGGTGAAACAGGTGATTATGATATCGTTATCACTGAAATAGGTGGTACAGTCGGTGATATAGAAGCCGTTCCCTATATTGAATCTGTCCGTCAATTGAAATGGGAGTATGAAAAGGACATTATGGTGGTCCATCTTACATTATTACCTTACCTCAATGTCACTGGAGAATTAAAGACAAAGCCAACGCAACACAGTGTAAAGACGATGCTTGAAAGTGGTGTTCAGCCAGATGTTCTGGTTTGTCGTTCCGAGCATCCTGTTGATGATGATATCAAGAGAAAATTAGCATTATTCACTAACGTTCGTCCCAAGAATGTAATTGAATCGAGAGATGCAAGCACTATTTATGAAGTGCCTGTGATGATGTACAATGAGAAATTAGATGAAGTGGTATTGGATTATTTTGATTTGGAGTCGAAAAACGAACCCAACTTAGATATGTGGCGTGAGTTTCTCAGCAGATTGAAAAATCCTAAGAGGATTGTAGAAATTGGTCTGATAGGGAAGTATGTCGAGCTTAAAGAGAGTTATAAGTCTATCACGGAGTCCTTTATTCATTCTGGAGCTGCAAATGAAGTAGAAGTGAAGGTCAGATGGATCCATTCTGAACATCTCACTATGGAGAATGCCGCGTCTACATGTAAAGGCTTAGATGGTATCCTTGTGGCCCCTGGTTTTGGTGAGAGAGGGTTTGAGGGTAAGGTCGCTACCGTACGATATGCCCGTGAAAACGGTATTCCCTACTTTGGAATTTGCTATGGTATGCAAGCCGCTGTGATTGAATATGCAAGAAATGTTTTAGGATGGTCTGATGCGAATACAACCGAAGTAAATGCCGAAACCTCAAAGCCAGTAATCGCCTTAATGGATGACCAGATGCATGTTACAGATAAAGGTGGTACCATGCGCCTCGGTGCACAAAATTGTGTGTTAGAAGAAGCTTCCAAAGCATTTGAATCCTATGGCAGTGTAAATATCTCTGAACGCCATCGTCACAGATATGAGTTCAACAATCAATTTAAAGAAGAATTAACTGCGGCAGGATTAAAAACTACGGGGATAAATCCAGAGTCTGGATTGGTCGAGATAGTTGAGATTGATAACCACCCGTTCTTTGTAGGTGTTCAGTACCATCCAGAATATAAGAGTACGGTACTGAATCCTCACCCACTTTTTGTTTCATTTATCAAAGCTGCGGATGAGTTCCGCCAAAACAAATAATTCATGGAGAATAAGAATAACGGTCTAGACCGAAATCAAATTATAGGTTTTGTACTTATTGCTGTTATCATGGTGGGCTTTGGCTGGTGGCAGTCAAAAAACATTCCCGAAGTACAGCCCGTATCTAAAGCGCAAGAGGAAGGGATTAATTCCGCCATTAATGTAACTGATTCTAGGGCAGAAGTATCTTCTATTGCCTTAAACGAAGCTAAATCAGTAGTTCGAGACAGTAGTATGTTCCTTGCTAAAGAGGTGATGTTGTCTAATGATGTTCTGCAGATGACTTTCAGTACGAAGGGAGCTGCAATGGTCAAAGCGGACTTATTAGACTATCACAACTATGACGATACGGCGCATACTGCACCGTTAAATATTATTGACGGAAATCAGATTTTTGACATTAGTATCCCTGGTGATAAAGGCTTGAGTACTAAAGAATTTTCAATTACATCTCAGTCCTCAAGGAGCCTTGCGTTGTTTGATGGTAAGACAAAGGTTGAAATTGAGTTGCCTGAATCTGGATATGACTTTACTTATGTCGTAAGTGGAAATGCAACATCTAGTGGTAAACCGGAGTTGTATTGGGAGCGAGCAGCGCAGCGAACGGAAAAAGGAATTAAGACGGAACGTCAGTATTCTACATTTACTTATCGTGAAACGATAGACGGGGATACAGAGCATCTTTCTGGTCGCGGTGGTGATAAGGACAAGAGTATTGAAGGTATGGATTGGTTAGCGCAAAAGCAGCGTTTCTTCTCTATCATCGTGCATCCAGAAACAGGTTTTGCTTCGGGTCAATTAACCACTGTAAATGGCTCAGACGAGGATAAGGATTTGATCAAGGATTACAGTGCAACTGCTATTATTGATCAGACTGTTTCTGGAGCCTATACATTACCGTTTAAGATGTATGTGGGACCTAACCAATATCAATTACTCAAGTCATATGATCAAGGTTACGAGAAGTCTATTAATTTTGGCTGGGGGATTTTTGGTTGGATAGGACGCGCAGTTGTGGTCAAGGTCTTTAATTGGCTCGAGGGATACGGTTGGAATTATGGCTTGATCATTTTAGTGATGGTTCTAATCATTAAAACAGTTCTCTTTCCGTTGACATTTGCTTCTTACAGATCCATGGCTAAAATGCGAGTTTTGAAGCCTCAGATAGATGAAATCAGTAAGAAGTTTGGTGACAAAGATCAAGTAGCCAAACAACAAGCTACGATGAGTTTATATCGCGAGGCAGGAGCGAGCCCTTTAGGTGGTTGTATTCCTGTGATTGTTCAGATGCCAATTTTATTTGCGATGTTTCGGTTTTTTCCAGCATCTATTGAACTTAGAGGTCAGAGCTTTTTATGGGCGAATGATTTAAGTACTTATGATAGTGTAATTTCTTGGTCTGCAGAAATTCCGTTAATCTCAACTTTTTTCGGGAATCACCTTTCATTATTTACTTTGCTCATGACGGCTTCTACCATTCTATACACATGGATGAACCAGCAGATGACTCCTCAGACAGGAAGTAATGAGCAGATGAAGCAGATGCGAACTATTATGTATCTGATGCCATTGATGTTCATGTTTGTTTTGAATAGTTTTCCTTCTGGTTTAACGTACTACTACTTCGTATCAAATATCGTAACCTTTGCAATGCAATGGGGGATACGCAAGTCGGTGAACGATGAGGTAATCCTAGCAAAAATAGATGCTAAGCGTGCGCTGCCTAAAAAAGAAAAAAAGGAGTCTAAATTTCAAAAGAGATTAGAAGACATGCAGCGTCAGCAAAACTTAAACAGATCGCAACGTAGAACTAAAGAATAACTAGTTTTCCTTAGAATTATATAAAAAAGGCCATCTATTGAGGTGGCCTTTTTTTTTGTACACATACACCAACCAATACGGCTTTACTACACCATCCTACCCGTCTAGTCTATGATGGTGTGACCAGCCCTTAAAACCAATAATAACTTAAAGTATAAAGGCAGATTCGATACATTCTTAGGGAAAGTTTAGGCAAAAAAAATCCCCTGCCTGAGCAGGGGATTTTTAAATAAATGTAGACGAATCTAATTTTTAGTTTACGTGGGTTACTGTACCGTTAACGTAATCATAAGCTCCTGATCCATCTTGACGTAATTGCCAAATAATAGTAGCCACACTAAAGTCAGCTTCAAAAGGTAAACTTGGTTTTTCAATTTCCAACTGGATAGGCGTGTAACGAGTTCCGTAAACATCACCGGCTGCAAATGCGTTGCCCAATGGGTTTAGGTCTCCAAGACTCATTCCCCAGGCACCAAGAGTTATGGCAGATGTATCAGCAGTTGCTACATCGTCACTTTCTGCCCATCCTGTGATTCCTATAGTTGCATGCTTGAATAAAACTTCGTCATGTGTATAGCTAGTTCCAGATTTGATAAGGAATGTACCACCCACTTCTGCTGCATCTTGAGCCCACATGGATGGAGTACTTCCCGATCCGGTAGTTACAATTGCTACAGAGCTTACCTGGTTTAGATCAACACCATTACCGTAATCCTTAGCAACAACACCGTTAAGTAGCAAATAAGATTGAATCATATATACTTCGTCAATTTTCGTTTCTAAACACTTAACTCGTGGATAAACGATAAATTTAGTAGAATCATCAGTCACGTGAGCGTCAACTCCGAATGCAACGGCATTCAGCGTTGCAGCAGCGGCAGCAGCAGTTGGACTTTGACCAACATCCGTGTTGTTAACATAGAAATTCGGTACACCTGAAGTTGGAAAGTTATCATTAAATTTCGAAGATGCAGCGTTGTCCGTAGCAAACCAATCACCAACGTGGTTAGCGATAAGTACGGCACTATCTCCTAGTACACCATCAATCATAGTCATGATTTCAGCACCGTTAGGACAATACTGACACCAAGCACCGGTAGTTTCGATAACTAAAGGTTTAGCAACACTCGTTACCACCAGAGAGTCACCTGGATAGGTGATTGGTTCTACATCAGGACCGTTTACCTTACAAGACGTCATAAATAAGGCACCTGTGATAGCACCAAGAGCGATTAATTTTTTCATAATTTAAAAGATCATTTGATTTACTACGAAATTAAGTCATTTAATTGAAATTCGACGTTTAAAAAAATATACCGGCAAATGATCAGAAAAACCATTGATGTAAAATTGTCCTTGCCAACGTCTATGAGGCTTAAATCCTCCCCCATTTGGTGTCTTTTTGAAGCAATGTGACTAGAGATATCATATTACTTTCTAGCGTAGGTATGTTGGTCAAACAAAAATCTATAGTTTGCCATCGCCCCTGGTATTTATAACTCCCTCCGATTTTAGTACTCTTAAAAACGGGAGGTTTAATAGTCCACCCTTTTGGAAG
>CAJWFD010000028.1 GCA_913031435.1 uncultured Cryomorphaceae bacterium | reverse complement strand
CGCCCATTAAAGTGGCACGCGAGCTGGGTTCAGAACGTCGCGAGACAGTTCGGTCTCTATCTGCTGTGGGCGTTGGAAATTTGAGTGGAGCTGACTTTAGTACGAGAGGACCGAGTTGGACAGCCCTCTAGTGCACCTGTTGTATCGCCAGATGCATCGCAGGGTAGCTACGGCTGGTTGGGATAAGCACTGAAAGCATATAAGTGCGAAGCCCACCACAAGATGAGATTTCCCTTAAGGGCCGTTCGAGACTAGGACGTTGATAGGCTTCAGGTGTAAAGGCAGTAATGTCATAGCCGAGAAGTACTAATTACCCGTGGCTTTCTAATTCGAAGACTTTATATGTTCATATACCAATGTGTTTTTTATACTATTAAACTTATTTAAAGTTTATGGTGGTTATTGCAGTGTGGATCACCTCTTCCCATTCCGAACAGAGAAGTTAAGCACATTTGCGCCGATGGTACTGGGTTTCCGGGAGAGTAGGTCGCCGCCATTTTTCGAGCCCAATCTAGGTAACTAGGTTGGGCTTTTTTTGTGCCCTATTGCAGGCTTCTGTTAGTGATAACAAAAAGCCCCAACTCTTCATAGAGTTGGGGCTTTTTGTTTGGTAGAATATAGTTGTACTTATTACTTGGCTCTTTCTTTGTAAGATCCGTCTTCTGTATTGATGACGATCAGTTCATCTGTCTTGATGAACAAAGGCACTTGTACTTCAGCTCCACCTTCTACTGTGACTGTTTTCATAGCGTTTGAGGACGTATTGCCTTTAACGGTAGGCTCTGCATAGGTCACTTTTAAAGTAACGGTTCTGGGCAGCTCTACGGTCATTGCTCTGTTTTCAGTAGCGTGAAATAGAACGTAACACATCATTCCATCGGCCAATAAGTCAGGGGCATTGATGAGTTCTTTCTCGAAAGTTAATTGTTCGAAGTTTTCTGTATTCATGAAGTGAAAGTCGGAACCGTCATTATATAAAAACTGGTATTGACGAGTTTCTATATCGATAGTCTCAATCTTTGCACCAGCAGGGAAAGTGTTGTCAAGAACACGTCCTGTTTCCAAATTTTTGATTTTCGTTCTAACGAAAGCAGCGCCTTTGCCTGGTTTGACATGAAGAAACTCAATGATTTGGAATGGGTGTCCATTAAAATTGATACACATACCGTTTTTAATATCTGATGTACTTGCCATAGCTTGTAAAAGTTTGTTCAAATATAACGCAATTGCCTCGCTCTAAAGAATACTAAGTGAAGGTCTTAATAGTGCTTTTCTAGTAAAAGATCTTGGTTGCAAAAGGAGTACTCTTCAGAGAAGTAGTTACTGGCGACTATGACAGTTTTGTCCGCCGTAAATTGAGCGATGAGCTCTTGGTAAAACAGGATGCCATCTTTATCCAGGTTGCTCGTAGGCTCATCTAGTAGAAGTATCGAACGATTGCTTGGAATAGCGAGCAGTAACCTGACACGTTGTAACATTCCCGAGCTGAAGGTGTCCAATCGCTTGTCTTCGTGCTTTGAAAGACCTGCTCGTAAAACCCATTCCTCTAAATGAAGAGCGGGGCGGAATCCACACATAGTTGCGTGAAAGTGCAAGGTTTCTTTTAGTGTGAATGACGGATTGAGGGCTACGTATGGCGCTGCGATGGTCAGATACAAACCTATTTCTTTTGCCGCTATTTCTTTTGCGTTAATCGTAAAAACAGGTGGATTATCACTGGCTTCAAGTGCACCGGATAAAATTTTAATGAGTGTAGATTTACCCGAACCGTTAGAGCCTAGAATGACTGTTTTTGAGTTGCTAGCAAAAGTATGGGTGATCTTTTGTAAGATCTTTTGTCTGCCGTATTGTTTCTGTAATTTATCAAGAACGATCATAACAGTAACTTACTTTCTAATGAGACCTCTATCGCTTTTTTCTATAAAGTTAATGATACGCAAGACGTTTGGATCAACCTTATATTCCCGCTTCACGATTTCAACGGCCTGGGAAATATTCTTCCCACTCTGGTAAATGATACGATAGACATCTTGGATCAAGTTGACATGAGCACTTGAAAAACCACGTCTTTTTAATCCAATGCTATTGACTCCTGCAAAGGTAACGGGCTCGCCTGCTGCGGTTATGAACGGTGGTACATCTTTACGTACCATTGCTCCTCCTCCTACCATGGCATGTTCGCCAATCTTTACGAACTGGTGAACTGCGGATAATCCTGAAACGATGCTCCAGTCTCCTATTTCTACGTGTCCTGCTAGGGCTACTGAGTTTACAAGAATAACGTGATCTCCTATGATACAATCATGGGCGATATGTACGTAAGCCATGATAAGTCCTTTCTTACCGATGACTGTCTTTCCATATGCTTTCGTTCCTCTATTTATTGTTACGCATTCGCGTATCGTAGTTTCATCACCTATCTCAACGGTGGTAAACTCTCCTTCAAATTTTAAATCTTGAGGAACAGCAGAAATAACAGCTCCTGGGAATACTTCGCAATTTGAGCCAAGTCTTGCACCATTCATGATGGTTACATTAGGACCGATCCACGTGCCATTTCCAATGATAACATCAGCTTCTATAGTACTAAAAGGACCTATCTCGACATTGTTTCCAATCTGGGCGTCAGGATGTACGCTTGAGAATTTATGAATCATTTACTTTGTAATCTGTGCCATTAATTCAGCCTCACATACCAGCGTGTTTCCAACAAAGGCTCTTCCTAACATATGCACTATACCTCGTCGGATTGGGGAAATCAGTTTTAAATCAAAAATTAAGGTATCGCCTGGTACTACTTTTTGTTTGAATTTAGCATTGTCTAGTTTAATAAAATAAGTCAGGTAATTTTCCGGATCAGGTACGGAGCTTAATGCAAGAATACCTCCACACTGTGCCATGGCCTCAATTTGCAAAACACCTGGCATTACGGGAGCTCCAGGGAAGTGACCCACAAAGAATGGCTCATTCATCGTTACAGCTTTAACACCTACAACCCGGTCCGCGGTCAAGGTCATGATTTTATCAACTAGCAAAAATGGAGATCTGTGCGGTATCAATCCCATGATATCCTCAACATTTTTGACAGGTACTGCGTTTGGATCGTATTTTGGCGCTTGCGGTTTGTTTTCCTGTTTTTTTATTTTAGCAGCAAGGGCTTTTGTGAATTCGGCATTCACACCATGACCAGGCTTGGTTGCAATAATTCGGGCCTTTAATGGACGACCTAGTAATGCAATGTCGCCTACGACATCTAATAGTTTATGACGGGCTGCCTCGTTAGAGAATCTCAAGTTGATGTTATTCAAAGTTCCAAATTGAGTCACGTCCACGTTGTCTTTTCCAAAGGCCTTCTTCAACTTATCTAAAGTACCTGGGGCCATTTCTTGGTCTACATATACGATAGCGTTATTAAGATCACCTCCTTTGATGAGTCCTTGGTCTAAAAGGGGCTCTAATTCACGCAGGAAACTGAACGTTCTTGCGCTAGCGATTTCCTTACGGAAATCAGTCATTTTGGTTAATTGAGCATGCTGTGGTCCAAGTACTGATGAGCCATAGTCTATAAGCGCACTTACCTCGAAATCTTCGCTAGGTAATGCCATTATTTCTGAGCCGTCATCGTCTTTATAGACAAATGGCTCCTCCAAGGTGTAGTAATTTTTTTCTATAGGCTGCTCCTTTGTTCCTGCCTCGATGATAAGATCTACCAGGGGCGCAGCGGAGCCATCCAGAATGGGGATTTCACTTCCGTTTAATTCAATACGAAGGTTGTCAATACCAAGCGCATAAAGGCTTGCCATAAGATGCTCTACAGTACCAACAGTAGCTTCGCCATTTTGAAGAATGGTCTGTCTGTTCGTCCGATTAACATACCTGACTAAGGCAGGTATTTCCGCATTGTCTAAATCCGTTCGTACAAATGTGATTCCAGTATTTGCATCGCTAGGTACAAGATTTACTCGAACTGATTCACCTGTGTGAAGTGCATTTCCATCAAAGGAAACAGTTGTAGAAAGTGTTTTCTGCATCATAATTATTCGCCTTGTTTCTTAAAGGCTGCGAACGATTTTAAAAAATGTCGACTGTCTAAAGAAGGAGTGCCAAATATAGTTCTATTGTCTATAACATCAGACATTACGCCGCTTTGAGCTAAAATCTTGACTTGATTGCCTATTTTAAGGTGTCCGGCAATTCCTACTTGACCAGCAATCATACAATTGTCGCCTATAGTTGTTGATCCAGCGACGCCTGATTGCGCTGCAATAACGGTATGTTTTCCAATCACAACATTATGACCTATCATACACAAGTTGTCAATTTTTGTGCCTTCTCCTATTGTCGTTGATCCTAGGGCTGCTCTGTCGATAGTTGTATTTGCTCCTACGTATACATGGTTATGTAAAATCACATTTCCCAGTTGAGGGACACGATGGAATTGTCCTTTTTCATCAGGTATCCATCCAAACCCCTCCGCTCCTATGACGGCTCCGGCATCTATAATTACGTGTTCGCCTATAATGCTCCCTTCAAGAATTTTGGCTCCTGGACCTATTTTTGAATGCGCGCCAATTACAACGCCCTCCTCAATACAAACGCCCTCTAATAGGATTACGCTTGCATGAATTTGTGCAGTTTTAGGCACTATGACTGAGTTGTTGCTCCGCTGTGGTGTTTTAAAAGTTGACTCGATCTGGCTCAAATGTTTAGCAAGAGCCATATACGGCTGATCTACACGAATCACGATAGCCTTTGGATGATCTATTTTGCTATGATGATCTGTAAGGATGACACTTGCTTCGGTTTGTGATGCTTGACGTGCATATTTGCGATTCGCAAGGAAGCTTAGGTCACCTTCTTTTGCATCATCTAATGTCGCTACACCTGTAATTAAGACGTCTTTCCATGATGCTTGTGCAGCTAAACCAAGTTGCTCTGCGATGACGTAGAGGGTTGTTGCAGGATGTCTCATAACAATTGTTTAAGTTCTCTCGGGAAACAAATAAAATGTCGTTCAACTGGTTCACTGAGTGCCTTAATCGTCATTTGATCGGCAGCTTCACTGATATCGCTAGTTCGCCCATCTTTATATAGAAGGTTAATATGTCCCTTTTTACTATTGTATGCGTGGTGCTTCACTTTATCAATGATGAGCATATATTTTTCTTCACCATTCTCAAAACCGTATTGCTCCTTTATGCCTTCTGCCATTCGTTGCGATAGGCCTTCCTCAAAGGGAGTTTCTTGAAGCCTAATTTTCAAAAGTCTCCTATGTGTGATACGTGTGCTTAGATCACTTAGTGTGGCATCAGAATGTGATGACCAGTCCTTTATTGCGCTCATTACATCAAAGTCGTCTAGCAATACAAATTTTTGTAAAACATGCGGGTTACCCTCGAAGTCGCTCCAACTATAGTCAGCGTTTAAGAAATGCTTTAATGCAATTGTTCCGGGGAGTTCAACACCCTGAGTAGTGAGAAATTTGGCGCGTTTTAAAATATTAACGAGCATGAACTCGGCACTGAGTACTGTTTTATGCATGTACACTTGCCAATACATTAATCGGCGAGCGACTAAAAACTTTTCAACGCTATAAATACCCTTGGAATCAACTACGAGCTGGTCGTCGCAGACATTCAACATGGTTAATAGTCGCTCTGAATTTACGCTACCCTCTGTTACTCCGGTGTAAAATGAATCACGTCTTAAATAATCCAACCTGTCCATATCTAACTGAGATGAAATCAGCTGGTGTAAAAATGCTTTTGGATGGTTGTTGATGAAGATGTCTATGGCCAGTGTGAGCAAACCATCGAATTCCGAATTGAGTTCTTCCATGATCTTCAGACTCAACGCTTCATGACTTACGCCAGGAATTAGAGTATGCTCAAGGGCATGAGAGAAGGGTCCGTGGCCAATATCGTGCAATAAAATAGCTACCAATACTCCTTGTTCTTCCTCTGGAGTGATGTCATGTCCCTTTTGACGCAAGGTGTATATCGCTCTACCCATGAGATGCATTGCGCCGATAGCATGGTGGAATCTTGTGTGGTAGGCACCGGGATAGACTAAGTAAGTTAGCCCTAGTTGTGATATCCGACGCAATCGCTGGAAGTAGGGATGGTCAATCAGCTTATAAATAAGCGGATCCTTAACCGTAATAAACCCATAGATTGGGTCGTTAATAATTTTGTTCTTAGTGCTCAAAGTTCTTCGGTTTTACCTGCAGCGTAAAAATACTACAGGACTTAAAGCGAGCCGGGGCATGCGCGCATTACTTTTAACAAGATTAAAACGACAAATTATGCCAAATATTCTATGGGTAGATGATGAAATTGACATGCTTAAAGGACATTTACTGTTCTTAGAAGGAAAGGGCTATGCATTTGACACTTGTAATAATGGTATAGATGCACTGGAATTAGTAGTTGAGCGCCCGTTTGACGCTGTTTTTCTCGATGAAAATATGCCCGGATTATCAGGCCTAGAAACGCTAGAAAAAATGAAAGCTATTCGTCCTGAAATGCCCATAGTCATGATTACAAAAAGTGAAGAGGAGCAGATTATGGAGATGGCCATAGGTTCTAAGATTGAGGATTATCTTATTAAGCCGGTAAATCCAAACCAAGTCCTGATGAGTTTGAAGAAGATTTTGGAGGGTAAGGAGTTGGTTACCAGAGCTACTACTAGGGGTTACCAGCAGGTTTTCGGAAAGCTAACCATGGAAATGCAAGGCTTGCAAACCTGGGAAGAATGGGCGGACTTTTATAAGCAGCTGCTACGTTGGGAACTGGAATTGGACCAAGGGAATGAAGAGGGGTTAAAAGGTGTCTTGTCCAATCAAAAAAAGGAAGCAAACGAGTTGTTTTGCCGATTCATGTCGAATCAATATGAGAATTGGTTCAAGACGACGGATAGACCTATGCTTTCTCATGAGGTGGTAGGCCATCTTATAGCTCCTAGAATTCGCAACGGTGAAAAAGTATTTTTTGTAGTTGTCGATAACCTACGATATGACCAGTGGTTAGCGATTAAGCCCAAGGTTATGGAAGACTTTAAAATAGAAAATGAAGGTCTTTATAGTAGTATTCTGCCTACAGCAACCCAGTACGCTAGAAACGCGCTATTTGCAGGGATGATGCCAGGAAATATTAAAAAGGAATTACCTCAATACTGGAAGGAAGAAGGTGAAGAGGGGAGTAAAAACCAATTTGAAAAAGAGCTTTTCCAATACCAATTAAATGGACTTGGACTAGAGAATAAGCAAATGAAATACCACAAGGTGGTTAATTTGAGAAGCGCTAATAAATTTATTGACGCCATTCACGAAAACAAAGAAGCTGATGTCGTGACGTTGGTGTATAATTTCGTGGATACTCTTTCTCATGCCAGGACGGATGTGGAGGTAATCAAAGAATTAGCCAGCAACGACAGTGCGTACAGAAGATTAACAGCCACTTGGTTTGACAGCTCTCCACTAAGAAAAGCAATGCAATGGGCTGCGAAGCAGGGTTTTACTGTAGTGGTCACTACTGATCATGGCACTGTAAATGTAAATCGAGCATCAAAAGTTATTGGTACTAAGGACTTGACGACAAATCTGAGGTTCAAAACCGGGACCGGCATGAGCTACCAGAATAAGCACAGCTTGGTGGTGAAAAATCCAGACAGCATCGGCCTCCCTAAAAATCATATTGCTGATCAATACATCTTTGCCCTAAACGACCTCTTTTACGCTTACCCAAACCGATTCAATCATTTCGTACAGTACTACCGCAATACGTATCAACATGGCGGGGTATCTTTAGAAGAGTTAATTATTCCATATGCAGTCCTCAACGGAAAATAAATCGCTGCGTTTTGATGCAGTAACTATTGATGATTTACGTGATGTAGCGGCTGAAATTTGGCACGCTCGAGTACACCATGTCAACCTTTTGGAAGCTCCTATGGGAAGTGGAAAGACAACCTTGTGTAACGCGCTTATTGCATCATGGGGAAGTGAGGATACGGGATCTTCGCCTACATTTTCATTAATAGATGAGCATCAGGGATCTCAAGGTAAACTCTATCATGTGGATGCCTATAGAATTGAAAATGAAGAGGAAGCATTCGATCTAGGTTTTGAAGAATACCTCGAAGAAGGTTGCCCTATCTGGATAGAATGGGGCAAGAATGTCCAATCTTTCCTACCTTACAGATTAGGAGTAGTTTACATAACATCGCAAAGTGAGAGGCAAAGGACAATTGAGTTTTTCCCAGATGTAGACACGCGAGAAATAGCATGGAACCATGAGTGATTATATAAGTTGGTCAGAAACTTCTTGGGCGACCCAAGAAGAACGTCTAGCGGTAGATACCAAGGATGCACAATTACATATTGGTCTTCCTAAAGAGCGGGAGATGAATGAACATAGAATACTGCTTACTCCTGACAGTGTTCAAATGCTGATAAACTTAGGCCATGATATTAAAATAGAATCTGGTGCGGGAGACTTAGCGGGCTTTAATGACAGTATGTATGCGGATGCTGGTGCAGAAATCACTTCAAGTAGTCTTGAAGTCTTCCAATGTGAAATCATCGCTAAGGTTGCCCCTCCTACGGAAGAAGAGATTTCCAAAATGAAGGGAAACCAAACACTGATAAGTGCCCTACAACTACGAACTAGGGATCGGGCTTATTTTAAGGCATTGTCAGACAAGAAGATTACCGCACTCGCGTTAGAAGAAGTCAGAGATTTACTTGACCAAAGCGCATTGCGCATTGCGATGAGTGAGATCGCTGGGCAAATGGCGGCAAGAGTTGGAGCGAGCCTTCTTTCGGAAGGATTAAACGGCCTAGCTAAAGGCAAGCTTATGGGAGGTATTCCTGGAGTAGCTCCGGCAAATGTTGTGGTCATAGGAGCTGGTATTGCTGGTGTCTCGGCAGTTCATGCTGCTAGGGGCATGGGAGCAGCTGTGGTACTTGTAGATAGTGCTATTAATCGGTTGCGCGAGGCGCAAGCTAAATGTGATTCGTCCGTTATCACTGAAGTTATTCAAGAGATAGTTTTAGGCAAAAGACTTAGGGCCGCTGATGTCGTGATAGGTGCATTAGGACCTGTAGATGGCAGGACGCCACTTGTGGTTTCGGAGCAAATGGTGGAGCAAATGCCGGAATCTAGTGTGATCATAGATATTAGCATTGATAGTGGAGGATGCTTCGAGACCTCAGAAGTGACGTCTCATGATATTCCTACGTTCAGAAAATATGATGTCATACATTACTGCGTACCAAATATGGCCAGTGCTGTGGGTCATACAGCAAGCATTGCGATGAGTAATATTGTTGGGCCTATGATACAGCAACTCGCTAATTTCGGTGGTGTGCAGGAAAGTTTGCATTACGACCTTAACATGAGGGCTGGGCTTTACCTTTACCGAGGTTTACTTACCAAGCGACATTTAGGCGAACATTTTGACCTTCCGTTTTCAAATGACGCCTTGCTTTTCGGAAATCTGTAGTCAAATAATTTAAAATCACTCCCATAATTATGGCCTTCTTACGTCGCCTTCTGTTTTATATCCTAGGAATTGGTCTTGGAACACTTATCGTAATAGGCTTGTTTGGGGACAGAGATTTTGATTACGCTTATGGTCCTCAGGCAAGGGTGAAAAAGCTTTTTAGAACGAAAATTATAGATTCAATTTCACTGAACCATGTCGTTCTAGATCTATCAGCAGATAGTATCTATTATCACGCAGTCACGAAGGGAAAGGTAGATTTTTCTCAAAGTGACACCCGGAAAGAACCGTGTGGTGCTTACAGCTTGACATTTGAATACCAAGAAACTGACTATCGAATGACGATCGAAAATTGTCCAGATACGGTGAGTGTACTCGATTTGACCAGAGAAGATTAGTTCCTTTATTTCAAGAATTTACGTCTGGTTATTTCTTGCTGTATTAAAGACAATTCACGTCCCGTCTGGCCTTCCACGCTGGTGTTTTCTTCCGCCCGTCTGAACAAGTAAGGCAGTACATCTTTTACAGGCCCAAAGGGCAAATATTTGGCAACATTCATACCCGATGCAGCAGCATTAAAACTGATGTGGTCGCTCATCCCAAATAGCTGTGCGACATGGATACGATCATCACTTAGAGGAATGTTGGCTTGCTCTAACGAGTAACAAACCCTGCTTATGCTTTCCTGATTATGTGTGCCCACCACAACTGCCATATGGTCAATATTAGCTATAATCAGATCAATCGCCGCATTGTAATCTCTATCAGAAGCGGCTTTGTTTGGTTGGATGGGACTAGGATAGCCCATAGACTGTGCTCTCGCACGTTCTTTTTCCATATAAGCACCTCTGACAATTTTTACCCCGTATTTAAAACCTTCACGTTTAGCCAATTCTAGTATGCTTTCCATGTGTTTTAAACGATCATGACGGTACAACTGGGCAGTATTGTAAACTAATGCTGAGGTTGTATTATAAGCACGCATGAACCTCAAGGTTAATTGATCTACTGCGGGCTGAATCCAACTCTCTTCTGAGTCAACCATTACCCGGACTTGCAGTGTATTCGCCTTTTTGAAAATAGTTTCCCAGCGCGATACGGTAGCTTCCCATGCGGATTGCTCTGTATCAGATAATTCTTGATTTAGACTAACTTTCTCATAGAGATCTATACTACCGATACCCGTAGGCTTGAAAACGCCAAAAGGTACATAGTTGTGACTTTTTGCAAATTCCAGGGTCTGGAGGGTCACGTCTAAGGTTCTATTGAAATCTGTTTCTTGCGCTTTTCCCTCTACACTGTAGTCGAGAATCGCATGAACATTTCCTTGCGCTAGACGTTGGATTTGAGGTTCGCATTCAATTACAGTTTCTCCACCACAGAATTGGCGAAAAACGGTAGCCTTTACCATTGCTTTTATAGGTAATCTCATAGCTAATGACGCTAGAGTTAGCGACTTAAGCAGTCTTACTACGAAGGGCGAACTTAACGTTGAATACAGCAAATGGCTCTGCCTGAGATCCATTTTAGTCTTCATTTTAAAAGCGGTTTCCGTATTAGAGAAATCAATCATCTATCTGTGAATTGTGAATTCAAATATAGCGCTGAGATGTCGTATTTTAGTGGTGTGATTATGACGAAACCTACATTACATTTTGGAGAAGCTGGAATTCAAGCATTGGATGCGCTTCTTTTGAGTAAAACCCCTTCGAAGGTTTTCATTTTAGTGGACGGCAATACATCTCAATGCTTGCCTTTTTTAGCACAATCATTAGCGCATTTGCCAGCGGATTTCGAAATACTAGAGGTTGACCCTGGGGAAGAGAGTAAAGAGTTGGAAGTCGCTGCGAATCTTTGGCATGTGTTATTAGACTATGGCGCGGATCGGAATGCGTTGCTTATAAACCTAGGTGGAGGAGTGGTTTGCGATCTTGGTGCATTTATCGCATCTACCTTTAAAAGAGGTATTTCGTTTGTTCACGTACCAACCTCCTTGCTTGCGATGGTTGACGCGTCTGTAGGCGGGAAGAACGGTTTAAATTTTGCTGGACTAAAAAATCAAATTGGAACATTTAATGAGCCAGATTTGGTCTTGATTGAGCCTAAGTTTTTGGAAACATTACCTGAGTCAGAATGGGAGAGTGGACATGGTGAAATGATCAAACACAGTTTGATTTCAGGTCATAATTGGCCGAAAATACTAGGCTTAAGATCGGCTCAGGTTAAACTGAAGACCATCAGCGAAAGCGTTGCGGTAAAAGAAAAATTAGTTTCAATAGATTTCAAGGAAGCGGGCGTTAGAAAGGTGCTCAATCTCGGACATACTTTTGGTCATGCGCTTGAAAGTCTTCGACTAGCTCAGGGTAACAGTATAACCCATGGGTCAGCTGTTATTCAAGGATTGCATATGGCTTTGGCGCTAAGTGGTCTTGCGGATGCGCAGCAGCTGTTGAATGCTGCTTATTCGTGGATTCCTATCAGTGATGTGGAAGCTGATCTACTTTGGGAGCTACAACGAGCAGATAAAAAAAATGAAGATGGGATGGTCAAGTTTGTGCTGTTGTCATCTGTGGGCCATCCTAAGTATGGAAATACGATTACTAAGGATCGTTGGTGTACATCGCTTGCCGCATTGAATGGACGAAAGGATGGCTGAAACCATTAAATTATCTAAGCGTACTTCTCATCTTTCAGGGACCTTTGAGTTGCCCATGAGTAAAAGTATGGTCAATAGGGCTCTGCTTATATCTGCCTTGTACCCGCAAGTGACTCTGAAGGGAATGTCTACATCTAAGGACAGTGAATATTTAGCACAAGTATTGTCGTCGTACAGTGGTGATGATAATTATTTAGGCGCGGGTGGAACAACGCTGAGGTTTGCAGCTGCCTACTGGGCAATACAAGAAGGTGCTCAAATGACATTAAGGGGTACAGAAAAGCTCAATGCACGCCCCATTGATCATTATGTGGCTGCCTTGAATGCGCTTGGTGCTGAAGTCTCGTATGCTGAGGTGGATGGTCAAGCCCCTTTATTCATTCGAGGCGCCGGAATGAGTGGCGGCCAGTTTCATATGGGTCATGTTGAAAGTTCACAGTTCGTCACTGCCCTGATGATTATTGCGCCGTTAATGAAAAATGGCATGAGTTTGACCTGGGACAGTATCCCTTCTACTCCATACCTGTTGATGACGGCAGCGCTATTAAGACAAGTAGGTTTTGAAGTTGAATTGAGTACTAAAGGGGTCGTTATTGCCCCAGGACAAGAAGCGAGTGAAACAGTTCTTTTAATGGAACCTGATTGGTCAGCTGTAGCATTCTGGTGCGAAGCAGTTGCACTAAGTGAATCTGCACATATTACACTTCTTGGATTCAAAGAAGAGTCATTACAAGGAGATCGTAAAGTGATTCAATATTTTGAGCCTTTAGGAGTGCAATATTCTTTTACGGACCAAGGACTGGAACTAAAGAAAGTACCGTCATTAGCTCCCGGACATTTGATCTATAATTTGATTGGAGAGCCGGATGTCGCTCAAGCATTGGTAATGTCACTGGTATTCAAAAGAATCCCTTTTGAAATAAACGGCTTGTACACCCTTCGCTTGAAAGAAACAGACAGAATTACGGCTCTAGAAGAGGTGTTGAACGCGTTTGGAGTGCAGTTAGAGTCAACATCTAGCTCCGTAAGATGCTTGTCTTATCCTAAGTTGTTTAAAAAACCTTCGGTAGCATTTTCAACCTACGAGGATCATAGAGTTGCGATGTCCTTAGCACCTGTGTCCGTATTGTTCGATATTTCCTTGCGTGATGCAAGTGTAGTAGACAAGAGTTATCCTGAATTTTGGAAACATTGGAGCTCACTTAAATAGATATCACCAAAGGCGAATGTAAAAAGTGGGTGAGCATATGAAGTATAGCAGATGATGCTTAGCACTTCTCTGAAAATTGCGCCTACTAAATTTGTTATACTTAAAATGTGAAGAACTAGTAGTTAAAAATATTCTTTTAATTCTAGTAATAGGAGACGAGTTCAAGTCTGAAAATCAATGGACTCCATGCCGGTACTGTACTGGCACCTTCCTCGCCATACCCAAGATTAGATGGGAATACTACGACAGCCCTTCCACCTTCGCCTGCAATCTTAAGTCCTTCTTGGAACCCTTGAACCAGTCCAGGAAGCGGATAAAACCCTGACGCATACCATCCATTAGAAAATACGGAGCTGTCTATGAGGTAGCCTATATGCTTGAAGCTCACCAGATGAGAGGAATCTGGAATTCGGCTTAAATCGCCTTCTTTTTCAATGTGGTAATAAAGACCAGTTCCTGTTGCAGTAAAGTCTAGTCCAGAAGCGTCCATGAATTCCAGCATTGCATCCGTTTGCATTTCCATGCGTTTTGCATCTGTCGTGCAGGTTATGAAAATCAAGGGCAATAGCAACAACGGTAGTAATTTTCTCATGAGATAAAAGTAGTTAAGTTTTGAATTCTTTGAGTATGGACTCTTTGTGATCTTCTAAATGTTTTAAAAAGGCTGATGCCACTGGAGATAGCTCCTTTTGTTGCCGCCAGATTAAGTTCCAATTCGTTTTAATGGGCAGTTTTGTATGTGGAATAATCACAACAGTACCGTCATTAAGTTCTCTTTTTATTCCAATCACAGGCATAACAGAAATACCTAATCCAGCGATCACGCTTTGCTTTATAGTTTCGTTAGATGTGAGTTCTACTTTTTTATTGGAACGGTCCTTAGATCTAAGGACGTATTTATAGAAATAAGAAAACGGGACCCCCTGACTTACAAGCAGGAGGACTTGCAGCTCAGGGGTTGTGCTTTGATACTATTATAGACTGAACAAATCATCTACTTTACATTCTAATTCCTTAGATAGTTTTAGACATAAAAGTATGGATGGATGGAACCTATTATTTTCAATAGAATTGATTGTTTGTCTAGAAACATCTATTTTTTTTGAAATATCTTCTTGGGTATATCCCGACTTTGTTCTGTAAAATTTTAAATTATTTTTCATTGCCTAAGAAGTATAGTGTTTGTAAAGTCGATACCTGAATATTAAATTAAATAGGAATATAATTGAAAACAAGTTGAATATCAACACATACATATAGGTCATATTATAAACGAAAAGGGTGGAAATAATTACGATGCCATAGTTAATGAAAAGAGATAGAGTTAAACTTTCCATTCTGAATTTAGAGACCAATTCATCTTCTATTTTCTCTTTACTAAAAGTATGTACTATCCCTGAAACAATAATCAAAATCGTGAAAAGTTCATTTCCTAAACCATTTTCTTGCCAACCCAATCCATGCTTTTCTCCTCCTACCCATGTATATGAAAACATTGAAAAGACCTTAACAACCAAAAGATCGTGCATTTTATTCGTCGACATTAGAAACAATCCCAGACCGATAGACAGATAGAACGTCCAACCACTAAATCGTTTAAACTTGTTTTTAAATAAGTATTTCATAATTTTTATTTTTACAAATGTAAAGTATTTTTGACTTAATGACAAAAAAACTTTACATAACAACAGATTGAATTTGCCAACTTGTTGGATATACTCGTAATCAGTTTCGTCCATTTTAACGACTTAGAGTTGCATATATCTTGTGAAATTCAGATAAAGTAGACCTTTGTGCATCTTCCTTTTCGCTAACATTGTAGTATGAAAATTAGAGGTCTGTTTTTACTCGTTTTGATTCCCATCTTTACCTATGCGCAATCGTTTGGTCCAGCAGAAGGATTCCCTTCTGATCCAGTGATTAGCATTGCTTGGCATGGAGAGCGATTGTATTTAGGGACTCAGGGTTCTGGTGTCTTTGAATTGGTAGAAGACGGTCTTATTCCCTCGGATCATTTTGCGAATTATTCACGCAACACCGTATTTGGATTTAATGTGGTAGCAGATTCTTTGGTGCCTTTAACAGAAGGAAAGCTTCAGTCGTACCCCTTGGGTTTAACGAATGTAAACGGAACGAATTTCATTGTGACGGAAGGCTTGTTAGACATTCAATATAGTGACTACGCGAGGGTTAAATTTAGTGAGGCTTCCGGCATTTGGCGCTTTTCCAGTACTGAGTTGGCGTCTTTCCCAGATCTGAAAGGCGGAGCAGTTTTTCTGCGTACTGGTTCAAGGCTCTTGATCTATTCAAACGAAGGAATGCTGCTGGATGAAACCGCTTTTAAAGGATTAATTTTTGACATCGCATCTACCCAAGAGGGTTTGTTGCTCAGCACGGAAGGTGGATATTATTCTTGGAGAGGCCACTGGCATAAGGTCGGGGCAGGTATGCCTATTTTCGCATTTGACGGTGCCATGGCAAGAACGCCTATTGGTTCCATACCCTTAACTAAGATTCTTTCTGGAAGCTGGTCATCTGAGGATGTTTTACCGAGTACTCATAGAGGTGCAGAGAAAAATAGTGATTTATATTCCTCTGATGTTATTGGGAATATAGAGTATCAAATTTCTTCTCGAGGACTACTGGCCATCCAAAATAACACAGAACTATTTTCGATTGGTCGAAGTAGAGGATTCATGCCACCAAAACCAGGCAACTATGATGTTACTCTTGTAGGAGACGAATTGTGGGTGGCGACGCCTAGTGGAGTGTACACCTTTGCTAATCAAGGTTTGCCTAACCCTATATCTTACTGGGATTTGAGTTTTGAAGAAGACGGTTTGCCGGTGGCATCATTGGATGCATTGCAAATTGCTCCACATTCCATTGGTTTTACGGCAGACATAAAATTGTCCAGTGCAAGTCCTGTTTTAGCTCGGTATAGATTCAATGAAGAAGACTGGCAAATATGGGATCCTAAGTCTCCAGTAGTTTTCGATCATCCAGCTCCGGGTCGCTATGAGTTGGATGTGCAACTGAGTACTCGTAGGGATTTTTATGAGGCCAATTCTTTACGCTTGTCTTATATTATCCGTGCTCCCTGGTTTAAAAGACCGCTGGTTTGGAGTTTCATTATTCTCCTGATTTCTGGAATCATTATTTTTTGGCAGCGTCAATTACGTCAAAAGGCAGACGCGAAGTTGGCGTTGACGGAACGATTAGCTGATGCTGAATTGGCGAGTAAACGTAGTCAAATGAATCCTCATTTTTTGTTTAACGCATTGGATGCTATCTCCAATTTTATTTTCACAAACCAGCCTAAAGATGCGGTGAATTATATGGGAAAATTAGCCAAACTCATGCGCTTGACACTAGATGGATCTAGAAGTACGACGATGGTTTTAGCGGATGAGGTAGAGTTACTGAAGCAGTATATCGCATTGTGTGAGCTGCGTTATGGGTCGTTTGGCTTCGATATGGTTGTTGATGACGAGATTGACCAATTTGACACATTCCTTCCGCCATTACTGTTGCAACCCATTGTCGAAAATGCTATTCAGCACGCAGTTAGACCGAACATGCAGTTGAGCTTAGAGGCTAACATAAAGATTCAATTCTCAGCCACATCTGGTGGTATACTCGTGACTGTTATAGACAACGGACCGGGCTATAAAAAGAGATTAAGTACAGATAGATCTCATGGGCTGGCAATCATAGAGGAGCGTCTAGACTTGCTAAGTAAGAAGCATCAATCGGTCTTTCAGATGAGCATTATTTCCAGCACTATGGACGCTTCAATTTCCGGAACCCACGTTTCACTCATTTTGAGCACCCATGCATTAGATTAAATCTTAGATTTAGTTGAATCAATTTCCACCACCCCTATGAATGTACTTTTATTAGACGACGAACAACCAGTACTGGAAAGTTTGAAAGGCAAGTTGAACCTGTTTTGTCCTGAAGTTACTATAATAGGAATGTGCAAGAGCGTAAAAGAAGCACTTGCTGTACTGCATGAAGAAGAGGTTGATGTGGTATTCTTGGATGTCAACTTAAACGGGGAAAGTGGCTTCGACCTGATTGACCAATGGGATGGCGATGAGCTTCCCTCACTTATTTTTACGACTGCTCACGACGAGTTCGCAGTACAAGCTATTAAGTACGCTGCCTTGGATTATCTACTGAAGCCTATAGATGCTGAGGATTTAGTATTGGCCGTGCGCAAAGCAGGTGAACGTGTAAGCATAGACCGTCAAGCGGTGGTTACTGAGGCTGCGAAAGGTGCTCCTAAAAAGTTAGTCATTCCTACGACGGAAGGAATGTATATTCTCAATGTAAACGAGATAGTACGCTGCGAGAGTAGCTCAAATTATACCCAATTCTTTTTAAAGAATAAAACCAGTGTACTGGCGTCAAAAACCATGAAGGAATATGAGATCTTACTAAGACCAGCTGGCTTTGAGCGTGTACATAAGAGCCACCTTGTTAACCTTGAAATGATTTCTAGATATGTAAGTGCTGATGGCGGATACCTACTTTTAATTGAAGGTTCTACGGTGCCTGTAAGCAACAGAAGGAAAGAGATCCTAGTGCAGCATTTGAAAAGGTTGTGATACCCTAAGCGCGATGCCGCGCTACATTCGTTAGCGGTTGTAGTTGGCTTTCACTTCCTCAGCACCTTTTAAAACTTTGTCTTTAAGATCTTCTTTAAAGGCAATTACTCGGTCTAAAACCGCTTTGTCCGACGATCCTATGATCTGCGCAGCGAGTATACCTGCATTTTTCGCTCCGTCAAGTGCAACGGTTGCTACCGGCACACCTCCTGGCATCTGAAGAATAGACAAAACACTGTCCCATCCGTCGATTGAATTGGAGCTTTTTATGGGTACACCTATAACAGGGAGGGGGCTTAACGAAGCGACCATGCCCGGCAAATGCGCTGCGCCACCAGCACCAGCAATGATGACCTTAATATCTCTAAGGTGTGCGTTTGCTCCGTAGTCCATTAATTTTTCAGGGGTGCGGTGCGCGCTGACAATGTCTACTTCAAATGTTATCTGAAGTGTTGTAAGTACGTCTATTGCTTGTTGCATGATTGGCAGATCTGATGTACTACCCATGATGATTCCTACCATTATCTATAGCTTTTGCCCTAAGGCGTTGTCTTGAGTTTTGACCAAGATACTATTCTTTGCCCATTCTGCTTTTGCTCTTGCTTCATCGCGTGAATTGGAAATGGCCGTCACATGACCCATTTTTCTATACGGACGGGTTTGTGCTTTGCCATAAATATGAATATTGATTCCAGCCTCGTTGAGTAAATCATGGTAGCCATCGTAAATCACATTACCTGCATATCCCTCAGCACCTACGAGATTCGCCATAACCGCAGGACACTTTAATTCGGTTGAGCCTAATGGTAAATCCAATACAGCCCGAATATGCTGCTCGAACTGAGACGTATAGCAAGCTTCTATGGTATGATGTCCGCTGTTGTGAGGTCGAGGAGCTACCTCGTTAACCAGGATCTCTCCAGCGGGTGTTACGAAGAGTTCAACCGCTAGTAAGCCGCAAATGTCGTAGGCCTTGGCTGTTGTAATCGCTATTTCCTGTGCTTTACGTTGCATGTCGTCTGTCAGTACAGACGGACACAACACATATTCTACTTGATTGGCCGTTGGGTGAAATTCTTGATCGGCAACAGGGAATGTTGTAATGTCGCCACTTTCATTCTGGGCAACAATAACGCTTACCTCTAAATCGAAATTAACAAAGTCCTCCAGCATTCCAGGTGCATCAGGGATAAGCTTGACATCCTCCGTAGAACGGCATACAACAACGCCAAAACCATCATAACCACCTGTGGATGCTTTCCATACGAAGGGTAAGCTCCACTTAGACAGTGCTGTCTTAAGCGCATCATGTCCATCGACTATTTCAAACTTGGCTGTTGGAATACCGTGGTCAGCATAGAATTTTTTTTGCTTCGTTTTGTTTTGAATGATTTCCAAGCTATCCGGGTTTGGATGAACTTTCTTGCCCATGGCCCGTAGATCTCTTAATGCTTGGACATTGACAGATTCGATCTCTATACACAATGTATCGCAATGTGCTCCAAAATCCATCACAGCTTGATAATCCATTAAATCCCCAACCACAAATTTGTGTGCACCATACTGACCGGGTGCATCTGGACTGGGATCTAATACGTTTGTACGGATATCGAACTTTCGGGCAGTGTAAAGCATCATTTTGCCTAATTGGCCACCACCTAAAATGCCTAGAGTATATGCTGTGGAGAAGATGTTCTTTGCCATGAGAAACGAATTTGTTGCAAATGTACTAATCCTTTAGCTCAACTTGAGCCACTAGCGGAATAGTGTATTTCATTCCAGAAGAAATTTCAAAAACTAATGCTCGTGTACGTCTTTTCTCTAGTCTTTTAAAAGCCCTCCCTTTGAAGAGGAAATTTCCTCCGTTTGGGACGTCTTGCAGTAGAAATACGTCACTGTTGTGGTCCAACTGCAAGATTACTTTCTGTAAATCAGGATCTGCGCCTACAGAAGATTTAGGTCGAATTGCATGTTTTAATAGGGCAGCGAGGTATACCTCAGGCCATGTCTGGTAATGTGCCAATTCTTGAAGCATCTCTCCAAAAACAGTTTTCCATTCTAATCCATGGGGTGCCGCTCTTCGTGCATGTGCATTCCAGACTTTTAAATGTGCAATTTCATGGGTAAGCGTGGTGAGGAACTGGTAGGGCCCTAGATTACTATTGAGCGTGATTTTAGCAATGTTACCTTTCCTTGGAGGTCTGAAGTCGCCAAGTTTTGTGGCGCGCGGACGGTGAAGAATGAGCTCGAATTTCTCGTGCTCAAGCCATTTTTTTAATAAAGGAATGAAGTCTCCTTCGGGTAAATAAGGAAGTAGAGGATCGAAGTCCATTTATCCTTGCAAGGCGAATTCATTCTGATCAGTACCAGAAAACGATGGACAATCACAGTCTCTTCTCGATCCACAGCTGCTTAGGGCAAGTGCTAAAAACACAATAGAAATAATGGCAATTCTCTTCATAGTAAAGGAGTTTGTACTTCAAAGAAAATGTAAATTAGCCACATGATCACGAACTTTTTTGAAGGAATTGGTGCTTATGCGATGTTGATGTCTAAAGTCTTTAGACGTCCGGACCGCTGGATAATCTTTTACCGAGCTTTGCTTCAGGAGATTAGACTGCTAGGTCTAGATTCTATTGGCATCGTAGCTGTACTTTCAGTATTCATGGGTGCAGTGGTAACTATTCAAACGGCACTTAATTTAAGTGATCCACTAATTCCTGCTTACTATATCGCTATTGCGACGCGTGAATCGATCACCTTGGAGTTTAGCCCTACGGTAGTCAGCTTGATTTTAGCTGGAAAAGTAGGGTCAAATATCGCATCTAGTCTTGGTACCATGAGGGTTTCAGAGCAGATTGATGCGTTAGAGGTCATGGGCGTGAATAGTGCAAACTTTTTAATACTTCCTAAAATAGTAGCTCAGCTCCTATTTAATCCAATACTCATTATCTTATCTATAGCCCTAGGGTTATGGGGTGGTTATATGGCTGGAGGTGCATTGGGACTCATTTCATTTACAGATACATTGATTGGGTATAGAATGGAGTTTATGCCGTTTTATACGTTCTACGCACTTATAAAAACTGTGGCGTACGCCTTCATTATAGGAAGCATCAGCGCATACTGTGGTTATACCGTGAAGGGTGGAGCCGTTGAAGTTGGTGTAGCAAGCACTAACGCGGTTGTGCGTTCTTGTTTGGCCATCATTTTAGCGAATTATGTGTTGACCGATTTAATCTTGAACGCATGATACAGGTTAAAGGCATCCACAAACAATTCGGAGAAAACCGGGTCCTTAAGGGAGTTGATGTTGATTTCATCCCAGGAAAGACTAACCTCATCATAGGCCGTTCCGGTTCAGGTAAGACTGTTTTTTTAAAAACCATTTTAGGCCTTTATGATCCTGACCAGGGGAGTATTCATTATGGTGATGAGGTCCTTGGTGAAATGACAAAGGAACGCCGCATGCTTTTGCGACAAGAGCTTGGAATGGTATTTCAAGGCGGCGCATTATTTGACAGCATGACTGTTGCTGCGAATATTAGGTTTCCATTAGAGATGTTCTCTAACATGACAGAGCACCAGAAGGATGAACGTGTAAGTTTTGTTATGGACCGCGTGCGACTTCAAGGTTCCGGTGATATGTTTCCAGCTGAAATATCCGGAGGAATGCAGAAGCGCGTATCTATTGCCCGTGCGATTTCAATGAATCCAAAGTATTTATTCTGTGATGAGCCTAACTCTGGATTAGATCCAGAGACTGCGATAGTGATTGATCAATTGATTCAAGAATTGACGCATGAATTTAACATGACGACCATAGTCAACACGCATGACATGAACTCAGTGCTTGAGATAGGTGATCATGTAGTTTTTATGAAAGACGGTTACAAGGTGTGGGAAGGCACTAATAATGAGGTTTTAGGCAGTACTAACGCTGATGTGGAGGAATATGTGTTCAAATCAAAGCTATTTAAGCAGGTAAGGGTCGCCTTGAGAAAATAGGCACTCCAGGAAACCAACTTTACGGTCTACTAGATGAATTTTGAATCGCGCTAAAAGCGCGATTTTTTTGGTTTACTAAAAAAAAGCCCGGGCTCCAACGGAGCCCGGGCTAGGGAATGTGTTATGCAAATGAGGGATTACTTGATCGTAATACGCTCTACAGTATTTACACCTTCACCTTCAATAGAGAGGATGTACATACCTTTTGCGTTGCTGCTAAGGTCAATCATTTGACGTTGGCCTGCAACGAAGCTTGTATTCGAAGAATAAATTACCTGACCCAGAACGTCAACCACAGTGACGGCAGCAGATGTTGTAGCGTTTAGCTCTACGTTCACTACTCCATTCGATGGATTAGGGAATACAGAAACTGTAGAAAGGTCAGCATCTTGAATAGTCATAGTAGAAGTACCAGAAGCAGCCACCCAAATAAGGTGAGAATACAGAGAACTGATACTTGTCTGGTCATTTCTCCATGCTGAAGCTGTAGGATGAGCAGCATAACGAGTATCGCTGAACAAGAAGTTCGAACAGTTCGTTGATGTGCTGTCATAATCTTGGATAAAATATCCTTGAGGTGCACTGGTGTTTCCTTCGCCGTAGTAATAGAACGCAAAAGGATTAATATCACCTGAATTTGTTTGGTAGTTGATCGTATCGGATGTTGAGGCTCCACCGGGTAGATACTCAATGAAAATCCCTAAAAGCTCGTTACCGTTCATCGTTAAGCCACCGTTAGGTACTTCGACACCTATTGTCGCCACCCCTACACTATCATCAGCAGACAAGGTGTAGTCAATTGTTACTGTGTTAGTTGCTGTAATTCCACCTTGGTTACCACTAGATGAACTACCAGCGTAATCCATTGTTTTCATTGTGGCTTGTGCTGCCGGATCTAAAGCTGCAAAAGTACCTGCATTATATTGTACACCAGAGAATGGTGCGGCAAAGCCGTTCGCTCCCTTAAAAATCGTGAAACGGATTACATCTGTGTTAGATCCATTAAAAATGCCGTAATCACCAACAACGAATAAAGAATCAATAGTTACTTGATCTGTTTCGTTGAATTCATTATCGCCCCAACCGTAATAGTTAAAGTCATAAAGAGCTCCAACTGCATGGTTCTGTACGTTTCCAGAAGTTCCATCACTGTATGTGATAACAGTAGAAGAATCTGGTGTTGTAGTAATAGCACCGAGAGTCATGTCTGAGCTGTAGAACTGGTATAGGAAATCAGTGTAGTCGTAGTTTGCGTCTAATGCGCCACCTCTCTTGAAGAGTATATCTTCTACTTGTTCTTTCGCTGCTGAGCTAGGAGTTTCAGTCTTCAACAAACGATTGTTCATTGCCTCTTGACCCACTGTACTCAAACCTAGTGCCACTGCGGCAAGGAGTAAAACTTTTTTCATAAGTAGTATTTATAAATTGAATTGAGCCTACAAGATACAGAATACCA
>CAJWFD010000027.1 GCA_913031435.1 uncultured Cryomorphaceae bacterium | reverse complement strand
CTTCTCTAATACCTCTAAGTCATATTTGAAATCAGTATAACCACTTAAGAGCTGCGTGTGCTTTGTTACAAGTGCATTGTAAAGCTCTTCGAAGTTTTCTAGTTGAATATCTCCAACGCGTAAACCATTCCTCCCTGTTTTATCCATATAAGTTGGACCAATACCCTTCAGTGTAGATCCAATTTTCTTCTTTCCTTTGGCTGCTTCACTCGCAGCATCTAGTAATCTGTGAGATGGAAGAATAAGGTGGGCCTTTCTCGATATTTTCAATCTAGACAATACTTCAGGCTCTTGTTCTATGAGCTTATCTAACTCTACTTTAAAGATCACCGGATCAATGACTACACCATTACCCACAACATTCGTTACACCTTTGTGAAACACCCCGGATGGTATGGTGTGAAGTACATGTTTTTTACCTTCAAATTCAAGGGTATGCCCGGCATTGGGACCACCTTGAAACCGTGCAATGATGTCATACTTGCGAGTAAGTACATCTACTATTTTACCTTTTCCTTCATCGCCCCATTGGAGACCTAGTAGAACATCTACTGCCATGTTATTGCGTTGTTTTTAGGACTTCTTTTTGGTTGCGTAGAAATACAAACTGTGGCTTTCTACTTTAACGTCAAAGACTTCTTCAATTGTTTTTTTTATGTTTTCTATTCTGGGATCACAAAACTCAAATACTTCACCAGTATCGATGATGACATGATCATGCTGGTTATTGAAATATGATTTTTCGTAAAAACTTTGATTTTGACCAAACTGATGTTTCCTTATTAAACCACATATAAGCAATAACTCTATGGTGTTGTAGAGAGTAGCGCGAGAGACGCGGTAATTTTTCTCCTTCATTATAAGGTACATGGTCTCTACGTCGAAGTGATCCTCGCAGTCGTATACTTCTTTGAGTATAGCAAATCGCTCTGGAGTTTTACGTTGGTTGTTAACCTCCAAATATTTCCTAAAAACCTCCTTTACTTGTTCTTGTGCTTCTAATATGTTCATGTTGGAAGTAAAGTGCTAAAATACATGGTTCAATTGAATTTACCCACACGATTAACACCACTAATACCAGCTATACTCCTAATATTGTTAATAGTGTCTGTTAATCCTACCTTATCAGCGACATCTATCGTTAGTTGGCCTGTGAATAACCCGTCGTCCACAGCGAAACTTATGGCCCTAATGTTGATATTTAGCTCGGAAGAGACAACTTTTGTTACATCATTGACTATACCTAATCTATCCATTCCTTCAATCTCAATATTCACCGTACTTGTAGAACTCTTTCGGTCCACCCATTTAGCCTTTATAACTCTATTCGCAAACCTGCCTTGGAGCATTATGGCATTAGGACAATCATCACGGTGCACTTTTAAACCTTCAGCAGTAGTAACAAAACCGAAAACACGATCTCCAGGTAGGGGAGAACAGCATTTACCTGATGTATAATCTAGATCTTGCTCGTCGTTTCCGAAAACCAACTCTACGTTCGCATTCTCAATTGTTGGTAGTTTGGTTATTGACTTGGTTTTAGCATAGGAACTTTTTACAATCCTCGATTTAAAATAATTGACTAGACCTGATGTATCTCTAGCATACTCCCGCAATTTTTTATTATCAATTACTCCGAGTCCAACTTTAAAGTACAACTCATCGGGATTTTTAAGGCCGAAGTAATTGACTAGCTTTTGAACATTACTAGAAGTGGATTTTAGCTTTAAAACTTTTAATTTACGCTCCAAGACACTAAATCCTTGACCTGATATAAGTTGCTTTTCTTGTTTTAAACTTCGTTTTATTCGTTGTTTAGCTTTACCGGTTTTCACAAATCTAAGCCAATCCTCCTTCGGCTCTTGCTTTAGAGATGTTAATATCTCTACTTGGTCACCAGACTTTAGCGCCGTACTCATAGGAACTAACTTCCCGTTAACTTTGGTTCCTAGACAATGTGCGCCTACTTCGGAATGAATATCAAAGGCGAAATCCAGGGCAGTAGCTGCCTTTGGCAATGCTATCATTTGACCCTTTGGTGTGAAAACGAAAATTTCACTGGCGAATAAATTCATTTTGAAATTTTCAATGAAATCCTCGCTATCATTGTCAGGATCATCTAAAAATTCCTTAATACGCTGAAGCCACATATCCAAGGTGTCTGACCCGGAGCTATCTTCCTTGTACTTCCAATGGGCAGCAAAGCCATTCTCGGCAATGTCATCCATACGTTTAGTTCGAATTTGAACTTCTACCCATCGGCCCTCAGGGCCCATTACAGTGGTATGTAAACTTTCGTAACCGTTACTTTTTGGCGAGGAAATCCAATCTCTGAGGCGAACTGGGTTAGGGTTAAAGTTTTCTGTAACGACTGAATATGCCTTCCAACAATTACTTTTTTCGGAACCTAGATCAGAATCAATAATAATCCGGACAGCGTATTTATCATATATCTCATTAAATTGAACCTTTTGGTTGAGCATTTTACGCCTGATCGAATAAATACTCTTTGTTCTCTTCTTGATATCAAAAGTTAAACCGGTCGTATCTAGACCTGAACTAATCACAGATACAAATTTGTTCAGATAACCAAAATCATTTTTGTCTAAAACATCCATCTCAGACTTGATAAGGGTATATACTTCCGGATCCGTGTATTTCAAAGAGGTGTCCTCTAACTCCGTCTTAATTCTATAAAGCCCTAGTCTATGTGCGAGTGGTGCGTATATAAATAAGGTTTCAGAAGCCTTTGTCAATTGCTTGTGAGGCGGCATACCATGCATGGTACGCATATTGTGCATTCTATCTGCAAGTTTTATTAGAATCACACGAACATCGTCGGAAATGGTAAGTAACATTTTCCTGTAATTCTCAAGCTGCATGTTACTTTCCATGCTTACAACGCCTGAAATCTTTGTTAGTCCATCTATGAGTTTTGCAATATTTGGATTAAACATACTTTCGATGTCCTCGAGTGTATAATCGGAATCTTCTACTACATCATGCATTAATGCGGTAGCTATGGAGGTAGGCCCTAATCCAATTTCTGTAGCGACAATTTGAGCCACCTCAATAGGATGAGTAATGTAAGGTTCGCCTGTTTTTCTTTTTACACCTTTATGAGCATCATTTGCCAACTGAAAAGCACGCTGAATAAGATCCTTGTCGGAACGATCTGTTTTAAACTCAATACTGCTCAGCAGATCGTTAAAGGCGTTATCTACGAGCTCGATGTCTATTAACTCTTGGTCCTTCATGTGCTTTTAATCAATTAGGAATATAGTCGGTCTTTTATTAATATCAGGCAGTTGTCCTGCCCATTGAGCTATCGTCTTTGTAACAATGTACTCACTATCTAAGGTAATGTCACAAGCAATACAAAGCTTAGTTTCTGGATGTAGTACTTTTATCAATTCGTCTAGTAGTTTACCGTTCCGATACGGTGTCTCCATGAATATTTGCGTGATGCCATCCGAAATTTCTTTTTGCATGATTTGAAATGCACGCTTTCTGTAGTTTTGGTCAAAAGGTAGGTACCCTCGGAAAGTGAAAGCTTGACCATTAAACCCACTAGCCATAAGTGCCAGGAGAATAGAGGATGGGCCTACACAAGGCTTAACAGAAACTCCTTTTCTATGGGCCATGCCAACCAATTCCGCACCAGGATCTGCGACACAGGGTACTCCCGCTTCGGAGATAATACCTGCATTTTTACCCTTGAGTAAAGGTGCTAAGAAGAGTGGTAAATCGAGAGGGTCAGTTTGTTTATCTAAAATTTCCATCACGATAACACTCTGGTTCTTCTCCGGTAAGATGGATTTAATAAAAGCGCGCGCAGTTCTGTCATTTTCTACAATGAAGTAATCCAGAGAATTAATCAGTTCGACAACATCTTTAGGTAAAACCATGTCAAATTCTGATGGTCCTAGCGTATTTGGGATGAGATAAAGAGTTCCTTTCATGAGTTACTTTCTAAAAAACAATGTATTGCGTGGTTTAACATTTGATAAACCTGCTCAAATCCTTGTTGACCGCCGGTGTAAGGATCTGGAACTTGTCGGTTTTCATCTGGATATGCCTCGTTCATTAAGAGGCGAATTTTGTCAGCTGATGTCTTGTTTGGCGCTATTGCCGTGAGGTTTGAAAAGTTGGAAGAGTCCATAGCAAAAATGACATCATATTTATCGAAGTCGTCCAATACGAACTTTCGAGATTTTTGGTCTTCAATGTTTATGTTGTGATTTTTAGCTGTTATTATAGATCTGGTGTCAGGTCTTTCACCTTCATGCCATCCGGAAGTGCCGGCGCTATCGATCAACCAGCTTTTAGATGCTGAATTCAAAAGAATTCCGTGGGCTAGGGGGGAACGACATATATTTCCAAGACAAACCATGAGTACCTTCATAAAACAAAAAAGTCAGTACCCGAAGATACTGACTCTAATGTAGCATTCGCAATAAGATTTTACGCTAATGTCAAGCGTTTTTGAAGGTCTTCAACATACGTTTTAAAGCGCTTATCAGTTTCTTTTAAGTTATTCACGGTACGACAAGCATGAAGCACAGTTGCATGGTCTTTATTTCCACATTGTTGACCGATAGAGGCTAAACTATTCTTAGTAAGTTGTTTTGAGAAATACATACTCAATTGGCGAGCTTGTACAATTTCTCTTTTTCTAGTTTTACTTTTAAGTAGTTCAAGAGGCATGTCGAAATAATCACAAACGACCTTTTGGATAAAGTCAATTGAAATTTCACGAGTTGTACTCTTAACAAACTTATCTACCATAGAACGCACAAGTTCCATGGTGATTTGTTTTCTATTCATTGAACTTTGAGCGAGTATACTAATTAGTGCACCTTCAAGTTCTCTGATATTGCTGTTAATAGAGTAGGCGATGTATTCGACAATGTCTTGCTCTATTTCAATACCGTCATTGTAAAGCTTCTTAGATAAAATAGCAACACGCGTTTCTAAACCCGGTTTTTGCAAATCAGCACTAAGCCCCCATTTGAATCTGCTCAACAAACGTTGTTCCATTCCTTGAAGCTCCACTGGGGCTCTATCAGATGTTAAAATAATTTGATTCCCGGTTTGATGTAAATGATTGAATATTTCAAAAAACACATCTTGTGTCTTTTCCTTACCCGCAAAACTTTGCACATCATCAATAATTAAAACATCAATCATTTGATAAAAGTGTACAAAATCATTTTTAGTATTATTTCTTATACTATCTATGAACTGTTGTGTGAATTTCTCAGCACTCACGTACAGAACTGTCTTCTCTGGATAGTTATCCTTAATTTCTACTCCAATAGAATGTGCAAGGTGCGTTTTCCCTAAGCCAACTCCACCGTAAAGCATTAGAGGATTAAATGATGTACCTCCTGGATTTTTACTTACTGCATAACCTGCTGATCTCGCAAGGCGATTACAATCTCCCTCAATAAAATTCTCAAAGGTATAATTAGGGTTAAGCTGCGAGTTAATATTCAATTTTTGTAGTCCGGGGATAACAAAAGGATTCTTAATACCCTTATCATTACCGATTTTCATGGGCATGTTGATGCTCTGAGCTGGATGTTTTTTGCGGCCTGAACTTGGCAATTTCATGGTAGGAGGATTCGTATTATCATACGAATTTTCAAGAACGATACTGTATACCAATTTAGCACCTTGGCCTAAAGGCTTAGTTATGGCTGACTTTAACAGCTGTATATAGTTCTCTTCTAGGTATTCGTAAAAAAACTTAGAAGGGACCTGAACCGTAAGGACAGCTCCTTGAATTTTAAGTGCTTTTATAGGATCAAACCAAGTGTTAAAACATTGACTGTCTACATTATCCTTGATGAATTCCAAAGCTTCGTTCCAAACTTTTCCTACGCTGTTGTCCATGGTCTAAAATGATGCTATCCCCCAGTTGTTCAGGCAAGGGGAAGTATATGTTAAGTGTTCTAAATACTAAGGGTACAAATCACGAGATTTCGCTTCCTCTTGACTGCATAACAAATGTGTTAATAAAATATCTCTAAAAAAAATTTATTTAGGTGTTTGTTAATAAAATATTTTAGTAAAGGAATATGTAAAGCGCTGATAATCAGCGGTTATTTAAAAGCAACAAATAACATTAGTATTAATTACTCTCAATTAGCTAAAGTGTTGACAAAACGATTAGCCCGTCATAAATAGCTTCTCAAGTATACGCATTTCATAACGTAAATTGCCAACTATGAATGACTTTAAAATTTCCGGTATTTATAATCTTAGACCTCGATACTCGGAAACAGATCAAATGGGCGTAGTGTATTATGGGAATTACGCCACTTATTTTGAAATTGGAAGAGTGGAATTATTAAGAAGCTTAGGAATGTCTTACGCAGAAATGGAGAAGACAGGTACCATGCTTCCGGTAGTTCACATGACGATCGACTTTAAAAAAGGAGCTACGTATGACCAAGAAGTATACTTAGAAACCAAAATCACAGCGCTTCCCACTAGAAAGATATCATTTTACCACACGCTGCGAGACGAAGAAGGAGCCATCCTCGTGAGTGGCTATGTAGTACTCGTGTTTGTGGATACCCAAACCTTCAAACCTAAATATTGTCCAGAGCAGTTGAAGGAACTCCTTCTTAAAGCATCTTTAGGACAGTGATTTTCCCATCGCGTTGTGTTGCTTTCAATATAGCAGGTACGGTTGTGGAGAGTTCCTGATCCTTCACATGAGTATATCTTTCTAATACTTGACCGGATAATGAATACACAACGATCTCGTAATATGCTCCAGGTAAATGACCTCTAAAAGTATAACGCCCGTTGTTGCAGGTCAAATGGGGCAACTTTATTTTTATGTGTTCTGACGTACTACTCGGCTGTAGTATGTTCTTTGGTGGACCAAAGGCAGTCACGATTTCTCCATAGTTCTGCCCGCCGGTTATCAAAGAATCTGAAGAAATAAAACCAATTGCAATACTTCTGAATGAATCGAACGGCATGAGTTGATACAAGGTCTCTAAGACAATTTTATCAGCAATCGAGTCAACAACACTACTAGCGTCCGAAAACTCTAACATGGCGCTCGACATGAGGTCTGTGTGTTGATAAATACTCCCAAAGACTATGGTGTTGTAATTTTTAACACCGTCATAGGAAACACTTCTGCCATCCCAGAAAGTGTTATTTCCATCCCAATCAAATACTCTTGAACTATAAATACCTCGAATTCGTCCATACCGCTCTGCTAAATAATCGCCAAAAGCTTCATCAAAACTACTTCGTTGCGTACCTGAATTCGAGTTTGGAGCAGCAGCATGGCTTATAGCATGACCGAGCTCATGGATAATCACATCAGCATCTTCAGCGTCGTCTACGCCACCTTCACCAAAAAGTAATCTAGGTGGATTTGTTCCCCAGTTGAACAAACTGTTGTCCTGTCCATTGAGAGCATGAGGATCAACGTGAATAGCATAGTTAAGTAAGTTTAAATAACCCAAGGAATGAAGATATTCATTTTGCTCGGTGACGTGATACACAACCATTACCTGTTCAAATTCTATATTTTCCCTACTAGCCTTCCAGGCAGTTGGATTCGTGCTTATTGGGTAATAGGGAGGATCTAAATCTTTTACTTCTATGTAGTCATTTCTTAAATAAACAGTGTCATTAAGGACTTCAACTGAAATATCATCTAATATGGATAGACTGTCTAGTACTGATCCATTACCATCACTTATATCGGTGTAAATACCGCCATAACTCAAGTTATTTGGAGTGAGTGGATCTGGGTTAAACACACGAACAGAAATAGTGGTATCTGTTGCATGGCTTGTAAGATCTCTTTCCTCCAAGAGGATCCCCGAAATACTAGTAATCAATACGTTGTGTATGGATTCTGTAATTAATGTATCAACATTTACGTTGAACCACTGGTTGCTAAAAAAAAAGAGATAAGGTCCTAAAGGCTGTTCCGGAAGTAAATTTACCTGATCCATATTCAAGGAGCTCTTCGTTTTAATACGATCCCCGTCAAGACCAGATATCACGAGATGTTGGTGGTCCAGTATGGGAATTGATTTGTAAACGTAAGCTGATCTTAGGTAGTTGGCATAAGGAGACGTCGTGCTAAAAAATGACTTAGTTTCTAAACCAGGAGTAGTTTGCCCTAAAAGACTAATGCTGAACAACAGTAACGCGGAGGAGATGATTTTTTTCAAATTGATCTAATGTTTGCTCTAATTTACTTCGATTAACCCGAATCACATATTTTAATTCAGATTCTTGCTCTCGCTGAATGATCTCTAAATTTAGTTCTCTTACGAGTCTTTCCACAAATGAGATTTGATCATAACTAAAGTCTACCTTAAAATCTCTCGTTATTTGAGAATGCATTATAGTTGCTAATTCGCAGGCGCCCTTTGCGCTTCCTCCATAGGCTCTAATAAGTCCAGGGATACCCAGTTTCGTTCCACCGAAATATCTAGCAACTATACATGCGACATCCACTAATTCATGACTTTGAAGAGCTCTCAAAATAGGTGTGCCTGCAGAGTTTCCAGGTTCTCCATCGTCGTTCGATCGCTCAAAAATCGACTCAGGATTCACTCTGTAGGCCCAGCAGTAATGTCGGGCATTAGGCTCATTAAGTTTCACGAGATCTAGCTGGTCTTTAAAACTATACTCATTCTTGCATGGAATTAAATAGGCAATGAATTTACTGCCTCTGTCCTTTACATGACCTACGCTAGGCTCTTCGACGGAGAGATAGCCGTCAATACTTGTGCTCATAGACGTCGCTATCTAAAATGGTTGTTTTGTTAAACTGATCGTAAATAGGGGCAGGTACTCCTTTTTCTATAGACATCTCACCGGTATATCTAAGCACCTCATCATCTAAATTCTCACAAATAAAAGACGTTAACAAACGAGCTCCTCCTTCTACTAAAACATGGCCTATGCCGTATTCTAGAAGCTTCGGCAACCAAAACGTTATATCATTCGAATCGGCTATAACGGTTGTGAAACCTTCATAGGGTTCGTTAGCAATGATAACGGGAGACACTTCGAGCGATTCCAACCAAGAGATAGACGGTTTATAGGTGTTACCTACGACTATGACTGGGACAGGAGAAGGTCCGTGCCACGATCTTACCGTGAGACTTGGAACATCCAATACAGCCGTCTTTGCGCTAATGATGATACCTGTGACACTTGACCTTAAACGGTGCGTTAATAACATGGAAGAAGTCCCTGAAATTTGCAAGGCTCTTTCCATAGTGTCTGTAGAACGGACCCTGTCTATGAAGCCATCCTTTGTTTGTGCCCACTTTAAAGTAACCATGGGACGCAAAAGGGTCTGGTTGATGAAAAATTCTTTATTAAGGTATTCGAAAGGAGCGGAGTCCATTGCAAAATCTACTTGAATACCGTGTGCTCTCAGATGTTGAATACCTTTTCCATCTACGTTGTGATTAGGGTCTTGAGAGCCTATTACAACTCTTGATATATTGTGTTTTGTAATCAGCTCACAGCAGGGAGGTGTCTTTCCATGATGTGCACAAGGTTCTAAACTACAATACAAAGTGGATAAAGCGAGTAGACTCTGGTCTTTAACGCTCCGAATTGCCTCAACTTCGGCGTGAGGTCCTCCAGCCAACTTATGGTATCCTTCTCCAATAATTTTTCCGCGATGTACGATCACAGCACCTACCATAGGGTTGGGGTATGTTCTTCCTCGAGCTTGGTTTGCTAATTGTAAGCAACGTGTGAGAAACTTGGCGTCTGTCATGTTACAAAGGTAGATGCCTATGGCGTAAATTCACCTCCGCATGAAGACTTTGAATAAATACCGCCAAAGAGCTCTTTCCGTTCTAGAGCCAATCCATGGGGATAGAGAGGCTAGAGCCATCATGGAGCTATGGTTTGAAAGACGGTTAAAGATGTCAAAATTAGACCAGCTGTTCGCTGCTGAGGATCTGACCCGATTCGAAAGTTTTGAGCATGATTTACTGCTTTTAAGCGAAGATGTACCGGTTCAATATATTCTTAAAGAATCTTTTTTTATAGATTTTTGGCTGGAAGTAAACCCGTTTACACTCGTGCCAAGACCGGAAACAGAGGAACTCGTTAGAGAACTTGCGTTATGGCTACCAAACAGTCCGTTGAGAGTACTTGACGTAGGCACCGGCAGTGGTTGTATAGCTTTAGGCCTTAAATTTTTACGTAACGACTTAAATTGTAAAGGAATCGACCTACAGTATGGGGCTGTTCAAACTGCTGCGCGCAACGCGAAACACCTTCAGCTAGACGTAGTTTTTAACGTTCTTGATATTTTATCTACCTCATTTAATGAGGTAGATGTTGTGGTGAGTAATCCTCCTTATATACCCCGGCAGGAACGCGAATTGATGAAGAACCATGTTGTTTTCAATGAGCCTGATGTGGCCTTATTTGTGCCAGACCATGATCCCTTGATTTTTTACAGACGGCTCATAGAATTGGGCATCAGTCAGGAGCCGGCACCAGCAAAGTACTTTGCCTTTGAAATACATGAAGATTTCGGACCGGAAATGTTAGCCTTATGCCGGGAATATTCGCTAAAAGACATTACCTTAAAGCAAGACTTTCAAGGAAAGAATAGAATGATATTTGCCAAATATGACAGATAAAGAACGACTACTAAAATTGCGCATTGACTTACATCAGCACAATGTCAATTATTACATAAATGACAATCCAACCCTATCGGATCATGATTTTGACCAGTTACTAAAGGAGCTGGAAGGGTTGGAGGTGAAGTATCCGGAATGTTATGATGTAAATAGCCCAACGGTTCGAGTTGGAGGAGGGGTGACTAAATCCTTTCCGACAGTCCAGCACAGATATCCCATGCTTTCGCTAAGTAATTCCTATTCCCTTGAGGAAATTCAAGAGTGGATTTCTAGGGTTCAGAAGTTGGAGCCAGAAGCCTCGTTTGTATGTGAATTAAAGTACGATGGTGTTGCGATTGGTATACGTTATGTAAACGGTGCTCTGACTCAGGCCGTGACACGTGGTGACGGCACACAAGGTGATGAGATTACCAATAATGTGCGCACTATCAAAAGCATTCCTCTTCAACTCACAGGGAACGTACCCCCTGATTTTGAAATAAGAGGTGAAATTGTGCTTCCTCATGTGGCATTTAATAGGTTAAACGAGAAACGTCGTGAAGATGACCTACCCCTGTTTGCAAACCCAAGGAATTGTGCCTCAGGATCTTTAAAACTTCAAGACAGTAAGGAGGTTGCACTCAGAGGTTTAGACGCTTATTTGTATTATGTGTTGCCAGAAGGTACCTTAAGTAGGCATCACTCCGGTGCTATTGCAGCAGCAGGAGCGTTGGGATTCAAAGTTCCATTGGTTAAAAATAGATTTATTTCTACCTGCAAGGGTATTGATGATATCATGTCGTTTATTAATTACTGGGATGAAGAGCGAAAGAAATTACCTTTTGATATCGACGGTATCGTGATTAAGGTTGATTCCTACGAAGCCCAGCAAGATTTGGGTTATACAGCCAAATCACCACGTTGGGCAACGGCTTACAAGTTCAAGACAGAACGAGTAAGCACATTACTCAACCATGTGACATTCCAAGTAGGAAGAACAGGTGCTATTACTCCTGTAGCAAATCTTGAATCTGTTTGGTTAGGAGGAACAACTGTAAAGCGAGCTTCCTTACACAATGCAGATCAGATTGATCTTCTAGACTTACACCTAGGCGACGCTGTATACGTTGAAAAGGGAGGAGAGATCATTCCTAAAATAGTCGGTGTAGATCAATCTAAACGTGAGGCTAGTGCCATTAAAGTGGATTTCATTCAGAATTGTCCCGATTGCAATTCAGTGTTACACCGAAATGACGGTGAAGTACAACACTACTGTCTTAACGCTGCGGGCTGTTCGACTCAGATTTCGGGAAGAATTGAACACTATATCTCAAGAAAAGCGATGGATATTTCTGGAATGGGCCAGGAAACGGTACAGTTGTTCGTGCGAGAAGGATTAGTACATCATCCTGCGGATTTGTACAAACTTCGTTATGAACATCTCATTAACCTTGACGGGTTTAAAGAAAAAAGTGTTTTTAACATTCTATCGGGCATCGCTGCATCTACTAAGGTTCCGTTTGACAGGGTTTTATATGCTTTAGGTATAAGACACGTTGGGGCAACAGTAGCAAAGAAATTGGCCAAACATTTCAGGAGTATAGAGGCCCTTTCTTTAGCAAGCCTAGAGGAGATTTCAAACGTTGACACGATTGGCAGGGTCATTGCTGCCCAAATAATAGATTTTTTCGAGGATGCAGAGAACTCCAGAATGATTAGCCAACTTAAACTCTCAGGAATAACTTTTGACTTAAGAAGTGAGGAGCCATTAGCCTTAGAAAGTGTAATAACGGGTTCTAAAATTGTGGTTTCTGGTATTTTTAGTCGCTTCTCAAGAAATGAACTAAAGGATATTATTGAGAAATATGGCGGAGTGAATGTCAGTAGTATTAGTGGTAAAACAACTTACGTCATTGCTGGTGAAGGCATGGGACCTTCTAAGTTAGAAAAGGCGTCAAGCCTAGGAGTACCCATATTGTCGGAACAAGCTTTTTTAGAGTTGATAGGATTATGAGATTTATTAGAGATTACTATAGGCAACGCGGACTCCGTTCTACAGAGACGAGTACAAAGGGGCCTCTTACATCACAACCGTTTGTGACACTCCTTTGCGATAATGACGCTCAATTTGAAGTACTAAAGGGATCGTTCTCTAAATTACAAGGCGTTTATACAAAGAATGAAATACGACTCAAGGAAAATGCCGTTAATAGTGCCGTGATGTATACAAATGACTTTAGTTGGAAGGGAGTGCCGATTGTACCACTACCAGAGGTGTCCGTGGTCAACCATATTATAATCAATACTTCTATCAACGTTGATTTAGCATGGTATTGGTATGCTAGATCGTATGAATTTAGAATCGATATGATGGGAGTTTATGAAGATGCTGACTTGTCCATTGTGGGAACAAATACGTTGCCTGAGAAAATAGAGACGTTAAGGTCTTATTTAAATAAAATTAGTCATGAATGATATGCTATTAAAAGGGGTAGGTGTTGCCCTAGTTACTCCGTTTGAATCTAATGGAGCAATCGATTTCGGTGGTTTTGAAAGACTTATTGAACACTGTATTTTAGGTGGAGTAGATTACTTTGTGGTAAACGGCACAACTGCAGAAAACCCGTCACTTTCAGAGGAGGAAAAGTATGAGGCCTTAGATTTTGTGTTGGATAAGAATGCCGGGCGATTGCCTGTCGTTTTCGGAATCGGTGGTAATAATACAGCTGCCGTATGTCAAGAATTACAGGACTTTTCCAGAAATGGTGTAAGTGCAATATTAAGCGCTAGCCCATACTACAATAAGCCCTCGCAAGAAGGTATTTACCAGCACTATGCCGCGCTGTCAGCTGCGACTTCGTTGCCCATTGTTCTTTATAATGTTCCTGGACGAACAAGCTCTAATATGCTTGCTTCCACAACACTGCGATTAGCTCATGATTTAGATAATATCATTGGAATTAAAGAAGCCAGTGGAGATTTAGATCAAATTACCATGTTAATCTTAGACAGGCCATTAGGTTTTAGTGTGATTTCTGGAGATGATAATTTGACATTTGCGATGTTAGGCCTTGGTGCAGATGGGGTTATATCAGTGAGTGGACAGGGTGTTCCTGAAGTATTCTGTAAAATGTACGATGAATTTGTTTTGGGTAATTTTATTGCCTCAAGAACAGCTCATTTGTCCTTATTCAGACTTACTAATTTATTGTTTGCTGAGGGTAATCCAGCAGGAGTTAAATCACTTCTGAGTCACAGAGGTGTTTGTGGACCTACAGTCCGTTTACCACTTGTTAAAGCGAGTGAACGTCTAAATTCTAGTATAAAATCCGAACTCAGTATTTTGAATTTTTGAAGCGCTATCAGAAGCGATGCACCTAGGAAAGAAACTTATGTTATGTCCAGTGAAAGAGAGATATGGACAGGAGTCAAATGCGATCACAAGAGCTGAGTTATTTTAGACCTAAGTCAAGGCACACATGAAATAGGACATACGTTTTACGCATCAAATTCTCCTTTACTTAACTCGTATTTGGACTACGCTTGGGTACTCGCAGCATGTATTTTAAGTAATGTTAAAGAAGGCAGGCATTATGATGATATTTCCTCTTTACAAGTTTGTTAAATACCTTACCTTTGTCATTCAATGACGATAAAAAAGTTAACACTATATATAGCTACAGCAATAATGCTGATGAGCTGCGGGGAGTATCAAGAGGTACTAAAGAGCAAGGACTTAGACTTTAAGTTCAAAAAAGCCGTGCAATATTATGACGCAGCAGAGTACAATAAAGCATATCCAATTTTTGATGAATTAGTCTCCTTATACAGAGGTACGCACAAAGCCCAGGAGGTATATTTTTATTATGCACACACGTTGTACATGCAAAAGGACTACATCTTAGCCGGTTATCATTTTAAAAATTTCTACAAGACCTTTCCCTCTCATGCTCAGGCAGATGAAGCAGCATATCTTACCGCTTATTGTTATTATTTAGAGGCGCCTTCCCATAGCTTAGATCAAGCATATACCTTCAAGGCCATTAATGAGATACAGTTATTCATTAACACCCACCCAACATCGGATCAGATTGACTTGTGTAATGAGCACATGGAAGAGCTCAGAGGTAGGTTAGAAACTAAGAGTTACGAAATAGCAAAACAGTATTACAAAACAAGACAGTACAAAGCCGCTATGACGGCATTAACTACTACATTAAGTGAATTTCCAGACACGCCTTATCGTGAAGAAGCAATGTACTTAAAAGCAAAAGCTGCTTTTAAATTAGCTGAAAACAGTGTTTTAGCTCTTCAGGATGATAGATTTATAGAAGCACGAACTGCTACAAACGACTTAGAGGCCATTTTTCCAAAAAGTGACTACCTCAAAGAATTACTTAAATTGAATAAATAAATTATTCTCAAGCATATGGATTACAAGAAGATGCAAGCTGATAAAACCACGGTCACCCATGACGTGAATAAAATTGATTCAGTAACGAACAACATCTATGAAGCATTGACGATTATCGCTAAACGCGCTGAACAAATCAATGATGACACCCGTGAAGAATTACATGCGAAACTTCAAGAATTTGCTTCTTCTACAGAATCTCTAGAAGAAATTTTCGAGAATAAGGAGCAGATTGAGGTGAGCAGGTTTTACGAAAGCTTGCCTAAGCCCACTGCACTAGCACTACAGGAATGGCTGGAGAGTCGTATCTATTTCCGTAGAGAAGAGCTGGAACAAGAGGGAAAATAACCTAGGGTTATGAGCATTCTAAAAAATCGCAAAATATTACTAGGTGTTTCTGGTAGTATAGCTGCTTTTAAAAGTGCTCACATAGTCAGGGAATTTATAAAAAGGGGTGCCGAAGTCCAAGTAGTTATCACTGATGCTGCTAAGGATTTCGTCACCCCTTTGACGCTTTCAACAGTAAGTAATAGGCCTGTTTACAATAATTTTATTGAAGATGACCAAAAAGCTTACGGTGTTTGGAACAACCATGTAGAAATGGGACTTTGGGCGGATCTATTAATAGTAGCGCCTGCTTCCTCGAATACATTGTCCAAAATGGTCACAGGTGCTTGTGATAATCTTTTGTCAGCGGTTTACATGAGTGCTAAATGTCCAGTTTTCGTTGCTCCGGCAATGGACTTGGACATGTTTAAAAATGGCGCAACAACGAAGAACCTTGAAATACTTTCAAACAGAGGTGTAGAGATCATTGATGCGGAATTTGGTGAATTGGCTTCGGGTCTTGTAGGAAAAGGTAGAATGGCTGAACCAGAGCATATTTTTGTTGCTGTAGAGAAGTATTGTCTTAAGTTAAGCCCGTTATATGGTAAACAAGTTTTGATTAATGCAGGGCCAACTCATGAGCATCTAGACCCTGTTAGGTATTTAGGTAATAACAGTTCAGGCAGAATGGGTGCTGCTTTAGCAAAATCAGCCTACACACTGGGTGCAAATGTCACATTGATTCTTGGTCCTACGCAAGCAGATCTAGATATAGCACACATTGACACCATTAATGTCGTAAGTGCCGCAGAAATGCTAGAAGCGACGGTTTCTAAATTTAGTGATGCGCATCTTACTATATGCACAGCTGCAGTTAGTGACTTTAGGCCGTTGAATGTCGACACAAACAAGATTAAAAAAGTAGGCAAAGCGTCTAAGTTGACCCTAGAACTAGAAGAAACTCCAGATATACTAGCATCTTTAGGTCCCTTAAAGCGGGAAGGGCAATATTTAATTGGATTTGCCTTGGAAACTCAAAATGGGCCTTCCTATGCTAAAGCTAAGTTAGTTAGCAAGTCTGCAGATGCGATCGTTCTTAACGTTTTGGGTAAACAAGGTGTTGGTTTTAACTCCTCTACAAATGAGGTTCACGTATACTTCGCTGATGGAAACGAAATATTTTATCCAATTCAATCAAAGGAAATATTAGGAGGTGTATTAATGTCGTTATTTACGAAACACTTCCCTCTTAGAAATGAATAAATACGTTTTTACAGCATTACTCTTCGTACACTCTTTAGCCTCTTTGACAGCGCAGGAGCTTAGAGCAACGGCAAGAGTATTGAGCCCTGAGGTTCAGGCCACGAATAAGGATGTTTTTATAGCTCTCGAAAGCACTTTACAAAGCTTTTTGAACGGTTACACGTTTACAGACCACAAGTATTCTGATCAAGAGAGAATTGCTTGCAGTTTTATCTTGACGGTAAAGAGTATGAATGGCAGTAGATTTAATGCCAACTTACAAGTTCAGTATTCTCGACCCGTTTATGGATCCCAGTACAATTCACCAGTGTTGCAGGTTATGGATAAGGATGTGGTTTTTTCTTATCGAGAAAATGAACCCATTGACTTTCAGCAAAACACCTTTACCACTAATCTGAGTTCAATTTTAGCATTTTACGCTTACACCATAATTGGCCTAGATCGATGCACGTTCAAAGCAAATGCAGGTGATCCAGAGTTTGCCATAGCTCAAACTATTGTAACTACAGCCCAAAGTAGCGGTGGTGCTAGCGGATGGAAAAGCTTTGATGGCAATAAGAACCGATTTTGGATATCAGATGCACTGAATAGTCCTGCATTTGACCCTGTGAAAGATTGCCTATATCTCTACCACAGACAGGGATTGGATTTGATGCATCTTTCCGCGAAACATAAAGGAGCATTAGAAACGATTCAGACTGCGCTTAGAAAACTTGAAGAGTCCAATCAAAAACGTCCGAATAGTTATCTCATGAATTTGTTTTTTGATGCTAAAAGCACAGAGATCGTTAGCCTATTTTCAGAAGCTGATAAACTTCAAGTAGACATTAAAGGTCTTCAAGAACTTTTGGAGAGTATAGATAGAACCCACGCAAGTAGTTATTCTAAACTCGGAAACTAATGTTGAAGCAGATTGAAATTCAAAATTTTATTCTGATTGATTCCTTGTCTCTCACTGTTGCCCCTGGTATGACCGTAATGACGGGAGAGACTGGAGCGGGAAAGAGTATCTTACTTGGTGCTTTGTCCGCTGCATTAGGAAAGAGAATCAATGCGAAAAATATCCTTAAGGACTCTTCTAAAAAATCCATCATCGAAATCACAGTAGAGGTTGATGTGACATTAAAGGAAGCTTTTATTTCGTACGACGTCGACTACGAGCGTGATACTGTTTTTAGAAGAGAACTACTTCCCTCAGGTAAGAGTCGTTGTTTTATTAATGATACTCCGGTAAAGGCTTCTGTCTTATCAGCGTTAGCAGGTTTGTTTATCGATGTAAACAGCCAAAATGATGAGGGTCTTTTGAATAGAACTGACCAACAGCTGGAGCTGATAGATGCCTTTGCACAACTTACAAAAGAGCAGTATCAATATCAGAAGGAATATACTTTATATCTCGAGGTAGAGCATAAAATGGGTGTACTTGAGGGACTAGGTAGTGGAGCGGACCTTGATTATTTAACCTTTGTAAGAAAGGAACTCAACGCCGTCGCAGTAAGTATTGAACAATATGAAGAGATTGAATCTCAATTAGAAACAGCTAAATCCGCAAGAAACCAGCAAGGGCTATTTTCGGAGGTGTCATTGAGTATATCGAAAAACGGTGGGGTCATGGATGCACTGTTCACTTTGGAGTCGACACTAACGAGCTTAGCGAAGGCTGATCAGAGGTTCGAGTCGGACATTGAAGAATTGAACATCATCATTGGAAATGTTCAAGATCTACAACGTAAAGTAAAGCTTAACATGGATTCTACGATGTCGGACCATGAATACAATGAGCTCGACACGACTAGAAAGCGTATAGATGCATTAGTTCGTAAATACAGAGTATCTGGTATTCAAGAGTTACTAATTAAGAAGGCTGTTGTTGAACAGCAAGTAGAGCGGCTTCAAAATAGAGAAGCTGAATTGGCTATGTTGAAGGATGATCAAATTCGTAGAGCAACTGTTCTAGCTGCTTATGGCGAAGAGTTACATCAAAAACGTATTCAAGCGACAAGAATAATTGAAGATTCGTTCAAAGATTATTTGGATCGAGTTGATCTACCAAAGGCAAAGATGAAACTTGAATGGGCCGCCACAGGACCTAGAGCATACGGTACCTATAAACCTCTTTTCTTGTTTGCTGCAAATCCAGGGAGTACTCTGGAACCTCTGCACAAGGTTGCGTCAGGAGGTGAGCAAAGTCGAGTTAAACTAGCCTTAAAAGCGGTTTTAGGCCTACATGCCTCTTTAAGTACACAGATTTTCGATGAAATAGATACAGGAATTAGCGGATCAACCGCCGAAAAGGTTGGCACTTTAATGAGAGAGCTATCTAAAAAACAACAAATTATAGCTATTACTCATTTACCGCAAGTAGCCTCTAAAGCTTCTGTACATTGGAAAGTCTCTAAACATCAGCAGAATGACACTACGTATTCAACCGTTCATGTTTTAGATAAGAAGGAAAGAACACAAGAGATCGCAAGAATATTGAGCGGTGAACTAGTTACTGTCGCAGCCAAGAAACAAGCGGAATCTTTGTTAAACGATCACTAAAGTCTATTTTAGCAACTTAAATAAACAAAAGTATGTCTCACGGATTACTCAGCGGTAAATGCGGAATTGTATTTGGCGCACTTAATGCAGACTCTATCGCTTGGAAGGCTGCCGAAGCAATTCATGCTCAAGGTGGAAGAGTTATTTTGACTAATGCTCCCATCGCAATGAGATTGGGAGAGCTGAACACCCTGTCCGAAGCAATAGATGCACCCATCATTCCTGCTGACGCTACGAGCATGGAGGATTTAGATAATCTTATGAAAGGTGCTATGGAACATTTTGGAGGTAAGATTGATTTCATCCTTCATTCGATAGGCATGAGTGTCAATGTCAGAAAAGGCAAGCATTACACTGACATGAATTACGATTGGCTACAAAAAGGCTGGGACGTAAGCGCAGTTAGTTTCCATAAAGTAATGAAAAGCGCTTGGCATCATGATGCTATGAACGATTGGGGGTCAATTCTAGGTTTAACCTATATGGCTGCTCAGCGTACATTTCCTGATTATAATGACATGGCCGACAACAAGAGTTATCTTGAGAGTATCGCTCGAAGTTTTGGATACCACTGGGGAGTTAAAAATAACGTAAGAGTGAATACAATTTCACAAAGCCCTACGCCTACTACTGCTGGTTCTGGTGTAAAAGGCTTTGGAGGCTTTATTGCCTATGCAGAAAAGATGTCGCCCCTAGGTAACGCTACAGCTGTGGATTGTGCCAACTATATTGTCACACTTTTTTCAGATCTCACAAAACGAGTTACCATGCAAAATCTCTATAATGACGGTGGCTTTAGTAATATGGGAGTAAGTAACCTTGTTATGGAACAGTTTATGGAAGGCGAAGACGAGTAAACTCTTAATTAAGATTTACCACATATTAAAAACCGCTCTCTATTCGAGAGCGGTTTTTTTATACAGCATCATTGGAAATTTCTTAAAAGTATCTACCAAGACATAGTTACTGGGCACAGCTACTGTTTCTGAAACCAAGTACAACGCTACATCAGTGTTTTCAGTAAAATAAACCTTGCCATATCTAGCCCCAATAGCACAAAGTTCCCAAGAATCTTCAATGGCCTCAATTCTAACTGATTGACTAGGATAATTGCGTGCTATTTGTTCTATTGCCCTAATCATATGCTTGTCTCTGGATGGGCTTTTACTAAAATAGATACTTAATACTGCTCCTACTAACCACAGACTCAAATTAGTTAAACTCAAAACTTTCACCCATTTCTTTCTCTGAATACTCCATGGGTAAGGAGACTGTTCTAATAACATGGCAAATCCTAACATCCAATAGACCATGGAAGGCATGAAATAATAATGATGCTGTCGGTCCATTAAAAGAAATGGGAGTGAACCACAGATGGCCAAGACAAAAAAGAAAATACTCTCTCGTCTTAGTACATAGACACGACCTGATCTAATCCTTAGAATGAGAAAGACGATCATCGGTAATGCTAACTGTTTCGTGATTTCAATAAGACTAGATAAAGCATCACCTGATTGCTCTCTATTTCCTAGAAGAGTAGGGAACAGTTGCTTGTTTAAGTAGCTGTTAAAAAATGTACTAAAATTGATTTCATAGGTATAGTAATAGCTGAAGAGTACACTAAAAGAGAGCACCATTAGTAACATGGAGATAAGAGCAGCCCTCCTATGTTCTGGATAAAGCACGGCCATTATGGGCAGGGTCATTAATGGGAATAATGCTACAGGTCCTTTGATGCCCAGAGCAACAAAAAAAACGAGTCCTCCAAGTGCACTCCATATATAGTTTCTCTTCAATGTTCCTTCAATAAGCAGCCATACCACACATAAGATTGCTGCAGATAATGGTGCTTCCAGTAAATTATTTTGATGTGACCAAATAACAGTAGGAGTGAGTGTCCATAATAACTGTGGAATCCACGCTCGATGCACTGAAGGAGTAAATAGCGCCCATATTCTACGGATCATAAGCACACTCAATCCGTACATGGTATAAGCATAAATCCTATCTACCCATGCTTGGTCTCCAAACAACCTATAGAAAACACTGTGAAGGGCAAACGAGAAAGGAGGGTGTTCGTAAAATTCAGGATGTATATAGGGAGTATATGATGGTATCCAAAACGAACCCATTCCTTCGTTTAAATTTCTCGCTATGCTTGCATAAGTAAGCCCATCTAAAAACATCCCCTTAGTAAACAACAACGGAAGAAACATAATTGCCGCTACGGCCCAAGAGAACTGGTTAAGACGGTAATTAATAACGTGACTCATTAAAATTCGCTTTTTAAATGAAAAGTGATTTTGTCAAACTTATCTTGGGCCATTTGCAGGGAGAACTTAGAATCTGCTAGGAAAACTAACCTACCAAATTTGTCTTCGGCTAGATAGCGTTGTTTTAAAGAACTGAATTCCCTGAGTTGATCGTCGTCAAAGCTCTCTATCCAACAAGCTTTGAAGGCAGGAAACATTTCATAAGAACATTTAGCATTGTATTCGTGCTCTAATCTGTATTGGATAACCTCATATTGCAGCGCCCCTACGGTGCCAATAATTTTACGGTTATTTTGTTTCAATGTGAACAACTGGGCAACACCTTCGTCCATGAGTTGGTCAATTCCCTTATTCAGTTGCTTTGATTTTAATGGATCAGCATTATTAATGAACCTAAAGTGCTCAGGAGAAAAAGAGGGGATGCCTACATAATGTAATTCCTCTCTCACCGAAACAGTATCTCCAATTCTAAATGACCCATTATCAGGAATTCCAATAATATCTCCAGGAAAAGCCTCATCTATAGTACTTTTTTTAGAAGCCATAAATGCTGTAGGAGCACTTACCTTGAATGGTTTACCGGTTCTTGTATGCAAGTATGTCTTGTTTCGTTGAAACGTTCCACTTACCACTTTTAAAAACGCTATTCTGTTTCTGTGATTAGGATCAATGTTAGCATGGATTTTAAACACAAAACCAGAGAAATCACTTTCGTTTGGCAATACGAGACGTTCTTCGGCATGTTTAGGCTGTGGTTGAGGAGCAATTTCTTGAAAACAATCCAAAAGTTCTCTAACACCAAAATTATTCAATGCCGAACCAAAAAACACAGGACAAAGCGCTCCTTTTTCGTACGAATCTTGATTAAATGAAGGATACACAGCATCAAGAAGTTCCATGTCGCTACGTAGTTCCTCCGCCGCCTCATCACCTACGAAGCCATTAAGCTCTGGACTCTGAATATCCTTAAACGAAGTAACCTCCGAAATCCGTTGCTTGTTGTTCGCACTGTACAGGTTCAAATTTCGTTCCCATATATTGTAAACGCCTTGGAATCGCTGACCCATACCAATGGGCCAGGAAAGCGGGCATAGGGTTAATCCTAGCTTTTGCTCCACCTCGTCAATCAGGTCAAACCCATCCTTTCCCTCACGATCCAGTTTATTAATGAATACTATAATGGGAGTGGCGCGCATCCTACATACCTGAACCAACTTTTCTGTTTGAGGCTCTACACCTTTAGCCACATCAATAACTACGATAACACTATCGCAAGCGGTTAAAGTACGATAGGTGTCTTCTGCAAAATCTTGGTGTCCAGGAGTATCAAGAATGTTAATTTTTTTATCCTTGTAATAGAAACCCATGACGGAAGTAGCAACAGAAATACCACGCTGCTTTTCAATTTCCATGAAATCTGAGGTTGCAGCCTTCTTTACTTTGTTACTTTTCACGGCACCAGCTTCCTGAATAGCCCCCCCAAAAAGAAGAAGTTTTTCCGTAAGCGTAGTTTTTCCAGCATCCGGGTGTGAGATGATGCCAAAGGTTCTACGTATGCTGATTTCGCTTTCTAAAGACATTAATAGTATAATTAATGTGCAAATATACCACACGAATCAGGTGCTTCCGAGTGTAAATAGGTATACTTAACAATTACCTACAGAACAATTTTAATGAAGGTGCGTTTAAAAAACATGACTAGTACTTATTCCATAAAAGATCTTGAGCAGCTTAGCGGTATTAAGGCCCACACTATTAGGGCGTGGGAACAACGATTTAAGCTCATTGAACCGAAAAGAACTGTCACAAACATTCGTTTTTACAACGATGTAGACCTTAGAGTAGTTTTAAACACGTCTTTATTAATCTCAACTGGGATGAAAATTGGCCAGATTTCGAAACTAAATCCGGATCAAATTGCACAGGAAGCGTTGAATGCTTCTCCTTACTTAGGTGATTATCAATATGAGCTCAATGAGTTAAAAATAAGTACATTAAACTTTGATGTTGTCCGCTTTGATGCGGTAATGGCAACTTGTATTGATCTGTATGGAGTGCATGCTACTTTCCAAGAAGTGATTGGCGATTTTATCCAAGAATTGGGTAAGCTCTGGTTGAGTGGTTGTGTAGGTATCTCCCAAGAGCATTTTATGTCCTCTTTATTGCGTCAAAAATTATTTGCGGCAATAGACAATTTGGAAACATCAAAATCTCCTAAAAATGGAACATTTGCTCTTTTTCTACCGGCAAATGAGCTTCATGAGATTGGGATTCTTTATTTAGCATACGTTTTAAAAGAACGTGGTGAGCATGTTTTCTATCTAGGACAAAGTTTACCGAAGGAGTATTTAGTAGACTTAGTTGATCACCAAAAGATTGATTATTTAGTGAGTGCCTTCACTACACACCCGGAACAAGGCAAATTAGATGATTATTTAGATGATTTAGATCTTCTAATTGGTGATAAAGGTGTTAAAGTCTGTCTTACTGGGTATCAATTTCAGGCTTCACAGCTGTCAAGATCGTTCAAAAATATTAGTATTTACAGTACTTTAAAGGAATTAAGCCAATCCATTTAGCGATTGTTAGTTTGTTTAACGTTTTTCTCAAAAGATTCTACATTGTGCTACGGTACTTTGTTTAACTTTACCGAAGAATACTTAAACAAAACTGATTATGTCTACTGCTGACTTTGGAGTACTGATTGATAGAGAGCAAGCGTTCTTG
>CAJWFD010000026.1 GCA_913031435.1 uncultured Cryomorphaceae bacterium | reverse complement strand
AGTAAAGAGATAGCTACAACTCTGGCAAGTCCTCAACATCTAACTGCTTCACTTCTAATCCTCTAAGGTATATTAAGCTTGTAGTTAGCTCTGAATGTCCCATTACTTGCTGTAGCTTGAGTAGAGAGCCTGTCTTTTCAAAGACTCTGATAGCTCCTGTATGCCTAAAGGAGTAGAGTGTTTGCTCTGGTTTTATTGTGGCTGATTGTCTTTTGAACTTTGTCCACAGCCCTTTGAAGTAGTCCTCCTGGTGTTCTTTATTTTCCAGCGAGAAGAGGTTTACTTCTAACCCAACAGCTTTGTCCGCCCTACGTTGTATTTCATCTCTAACTACCTGGGGGACTGGTAGTATTCTGTTCCTCTTGCTCTTCACTCTATCACCGCTTAGACTCAGGACGGTGTAGTCTATATTGAAGTCTGAGAAACGTAAACATCTAATTTCCCTGTGAGGCCTGAGCAGAAGAGAGTAGGTTATCAACCCACACAAGTACAGATTTTCATTGAACGCTCGCATTTCATTGAGTACTGCCTTTACGTCCTTAAACGGTTTGTGCAGCTGCTGTGTGGGCCTAGGCAGCCTTATCTTACTGAAGTTGAGATGAACACTATAACTCTCAGATTCTTCCTTTAGAAGAGCTGACATATTGAGTTTAATGTTCAGCATACTCTTGGAGGATACGTTCAGGCTGAATATGAACCTTCTTATGAGTTCTATTTCCAACTCCTTGATGGTTTGTGTCGTTAGGTTATTTAGGTGTATGAAGCTAGACCAGAGGCGGTATACCCGTTTTAAGTCTCTCTTGTACGAGTTGGAGTATTCCATCCCAAGCTTTCTCTCAAGGGCATTCTTTGTAACCTCAAGTAGAGTAGGAGTAGTGTGTACAGGTTTACTTTCCTTAACTGTGGGCCTCCATCCCTTCGTGATTTCTATTTGGAAGGCTGTACAGAGCAGTTTAGCCTTTGCTAGACGCTCGTTTATACTGAAAGAATTTGGCCTAAGGTCAAGACCTATGTCTCTGCCACTGGTGTAGCGATACCTTACATCATTGTACCAAATGGTAACAAGATATTGGTCAGCTCTTTTTGATGTAACGCTTGGAGTGAGTTCAGTTCTAGATTTCATTATGACACCTTTAATGTCATCGGGGTTATTAGACAAAGCAATAGCAATCTAAAACGCTGTTTACTAGCTGGTTGAGAAAGGAACGAACCCTCGGTCGTATGATTCATAACTCGGAGGTCGAGGGATCGTGCCCCTCTCTCGCTACAAGACCCCAATTCGGAAGAGTTGGGGTTTTTTGTTTCCGAATCTATAGATACGGCAAGCGTTGAACTCCATGGACTTTCTAATTTAAGGCGCGGTTAAATTATAGTTTCCAAGTACCCCCATAAGTATAATTAGGATTGTCTTTTTTAACCTCTATAAGACACTCTTTACAGACAAACTCCCATTCTTTAGGTTGTTTGTATTGTACCCGGTACATCGTAGGAAAATCTACTTTACAAATGGCACAATGTTTAATACGTTGCTTCATACTTTCCTAAAGTTCTCGGTAAAATAACTAAAGAATCCGAACTAAATACTTGTTTCAAACTGACCTTACTATTCTATTGAGTCCTCAAGATCCAGCTGCTGTATTTCATCCATAAAAAAGCCCCTTCCGAAGAAGAGGCTCTGTAATTAAAGTAGTCAGTAATTATTTACTTCCTGTGAATGTGTAGTCAAGGGTATCTTGTGCAAACTCCAATTTAGCGTTTATAGTCAAGATGTTACTGTTAAACGAGCCATCACCTGAGATAGTAAGGGCTGTCCCGTTTGGGTCAGTCGTCGCAGTTGGAGGAATCGCAAAACCTCCCATTCCTGATACGGATAAAACCAATGGAATACCGTCTGCAACTAATCCACTTATAATTGAACCATTTGCAACTACAGGTATTGTGTCAGTAAAGCTATCAGTTTCGTCTCCATCCGCATTAAAAAATGTCGCCGTACCTATATAATCACCATAATACTTAGCTCTTTCTTCAGTGTTACAATCTGTTCCCTCGTACCAGTCTGCACATAAACACGCTCCATCGTCACAAACACCATCATTATAACAAGTGACATCTAAACAAGGGTCAGATGTACACGATGTTAAAGCAAGGATACAGGATAGCATTAAAAATTTAAGTGTCTTCATAGGATATATAGTTTAGGCGGCAATGTTACGTGAATAAAACGTCTTTCTCGCCGAGTATAATCTCAATTATTGATACACATACCTTCTGAATTTACTCATGATTAGCTCAACACAGATTTCCTGTCTCAGTAACGAGAATAGTTACAACTCTGGCAAGTCCTAAACCTCAAACGTATCTATTCTAATGTTCAATTATAACCTTCGACGTTTTAAGGATAGCATTTCTAGAGAAAAACTGAACGAAATAAACTCCACCATCTAAATTACTTACATCCATCCGTTTTGACTCCGCGCTTTTAGAGGCAACCAGCTGACCTAGAGTATTCATTAAAACAACTCTAGTTACAGATTCGTCAAATTGCCAAGAAATATAGTGGTTGGCCGGATTTGGATAGAAGTAGGTGTTTTCCATGATTTCTTTATCAAGATCCATGGTCGCAGCGGCCATATCAAAACTTATTAAGTCATTAGGAAAAGTGCCAGTATAACGATCTACTCCTCCAAAAAAGAAAATATCATCATCAATCACAAAACTTCCAGGAGCCCATCTGCTGTTCCCCGGATGAGAGGGGAGTTGAAGCCAAGTATCGTTCGCTGGATTGTAGCGCCACATTTCCCCGGTATCCATATAACTATGATTATCGCCATCTCCACTTAATATAAAGCCGTAGCCACCCAGATTAAACTGAGTACCAGCAACCCTAGCTTCTCCAGGAAATTGGCTCATCGCCGTCCATGTGTTCAAGGCAGTATCTAATTTATACCAATCTTTATATATCGTTTGTCCACCATGTCCTAGGCCAGCAAACACTTCGCCTCCTGCGTTAAACATATAGGGGTGGTGTCTGGCAGGACCAGGCAAATCAGTCAATTCTGTCCACGTATTGTCATCAATACTGTACATCCACCAGTCGTTCTTATTGCTGTAATCATCGTTTCCTAGTCCAACGTATATACTATTTCCTATAGAAATCATAGCGGGGTGTCTTCTGCTAGAGCAGTCGCAATTTGCGAGTTGAGTATAAGTACCATTTGTAGGGTCGAAACTCCAGAAATCTTTTAAGTAAGACGTGGTCGTTGCTCCAAAGCCTAAGTATGCTTTGCCGTTCGCTGTCGTTCCAATACCAAAACTTCTTGCTAAACCTGGAAAATCAGACAAAACATTCCATGTATTGGTAACAGGATTGTATTCAAATGCATCGTCAGTAGGCTGACCCGTAGAATCAGTTCCTGTTATAGCATATCCTTTTCCGTTTAATGCAAATGATATAGGATGATGCCTACCAGTGGGCACATTCGTTTTTGCCACCCAAGATTGTGCTAGAAGAGTTGTGGAGAATAGTAGTAAAACAGCAAGTAGACACTTTTTCATAATTCTTTTGTTGTACTTAATTAAGTTTGATTCTATGAAACTACTGTGCCAAATTCAAAAACTAGGGGATAAGAGCTGCTCGCTTTATATTATTCTAGTATTATTTGAGGCTTATAATAGTTAGGAATTATTAGCGTTCACAATTTTGATTTTTTTAGGCCTAATTGCCAAATGTAACGGCTAAATATCTACGGAATAGAATTTACTATCTTCAAAAAAAATAATTAATGAAAAATTTATTTCACATCGTATTTATTTCAGCCACGTTAATCTCGTGTGCATCTTCTAATGAAAAGATAGAGACTAATTCAAATGGTATTTTTGAAAATTCCGTTACTGTACTCTCTTCCACAGATGACTTAGGCAACGTTTTGTCTTATCCAGAAGGTGAAACGGCTATAACGAGTACAGTTATGGTTTGGGAGTCCGGATTTGAAACGCCTTGGCACTTTCATCCTTTTACGGGGCCAGCATATATTGTTCAGGGTGAACTAACAGTGGATTTTGATACTATTAGTGCTCTAAGTAACTTAGAATCAGAAAAAACGGCGAATTTAACAAAAGTATTTAAGGCCGGGGATTCGTTTTTAGCTATCTCAGATACTTGGCATAAGGCCTATAACAAGGGGTCAACTGATCTAATATTTATGGTTTCATGGTTGGGAGAAGAAGGAAAACCCATAAAAGTATTAAGCAAATAATACACTAAGGATCAGTTAGCTGATCGTATTACGTAGATAACAAGGCCCTAATTCGAAAGAGTTGGGGCTTTTGTTTTGAATCTCTAGCAGACCAAAAAATAATAAAGTGTTGTAATAGTCATTGTTTTTAACGGCTAAACTACTTTTGATCATATCAAGTTAATTTGACTACATAACATTTGAATGGCAAAACTTCCGAAAGAATATCAGTTTTTAGACCTGTCTGATTATGGGCGCTCTGCTGGTCATTGGATCGCTAAACAACTTCAACATACGCGTTTTACTCCAATTCATGTTACAACCATGTTCATTATAGCTGGACTCATTGCGATTGGACTCATGCTCAATGGATACCACATTACAGCTGCCGTATTCATTCTATTAAAATCCATTATAGATGCCGCTGATGGAGAGCTATCTCGTTTAAAAAACACACCCTCATATGTTGGACGTTATTACGATTCAATAGCAGACATCTTATTGAACTTCTGTTTTTTACTAGCTTTTAATCATATTACTGGAGGTTCATTAGCCCATATGTTGATTGCTTTCTTTGCAATTCAACTTCAAGGAACCGTGTATAACTACTATTATGTCATTTTACGAAATTCCGTGAATGGAGATTCTACTAGTAGAATATTCGAGGATTCTGCTCCGAAAGCTCTCAAAGGGGAGAGCCAGCAGATGGTGAATGTCTTTTATAAGATTTATGATGTGTTGTACATATCATTTGATAAAATCATGTACCACATGGATAAAAACGCGAGTGACAGTAAGCCATTTCCAAAATGGTTCATGACGCTGATTTCTATATACGGTTTGGGCTTTCAATTACTAATCATGGCAGTTATGTTAGCTTGTGAACTTCAGGCCTTTGTAATTCCTTTTTTCATGATTTATTCCGTTTTCATTGTGCTTTTTGTTGGAATGAGAAAACTACTATTCAAGTCTCCGGTTATCTAGGACAAGGTTGAGGCACTGAGATAATGACCAGCGAGATCAAGAGCGGTTTTAAGGCAGAGGCTTATTTACGATAAGTAATAGAGGTATTTGATTACCTTAGTTATAAACCTAAAAACAAATTAAAATGAAAAAGTATTTACTTATGACCCTAGCGGTAATGTTTGTTACCTCATGTTCTAACAAACAAGACTTGGCTCTATTCAATACAAATAAAGCGATTGCTCAAGAATTCCTTTCAACTTATGAGGCACCAGTTGATTTCGACCTTTTTAAATCCATGCTTGATGAGAATATTGAGCATCAATCTCCTATGTACGGAGTTGGAGTAGTGGGGTATGATCAAGTTATTGAACAAGGCGATTTTTACATGTCAAATTTTTCAGATGTGACTTTTGAAAAGGCGATATGGCTTCCTGGAGTAAATGAGGAAACTTTAGAAGTAGATGGTAGTGTACGAGTTTATGGAACTTGGAAAGGTGTTAGTATAGCATCAGGGAAAAGTTTTTCAGTGGACGCTTATCACTATTTCTTGGTCAAAGATGGTTTAATATCTAAATCTGGTGACTTCTTTGATGCTACAGGTATGGTAATGGCAGTGAGTCCTGATGAAGAAGTTGTGATGACTGAAGAGGAAGTCGACTAATCATGACATTACTTAGAGAAGTATAACTCTCACTTATTTATTAAAATCCCCTGTTACTTCATTGATTAGCAGGGGATTTTTAGCGTATTAAATATGGGATTATGTGATGAGAGTGTGTCATGATTTTTTCATAGTCGACTGCGCTGCAATGAGAACTTGAAAGTGGCCAACTCTGATACCTAAACGGGAAGTCTATATTCAAGGGATAAATATTAGCCATGCGCGATGTTCTTCCTTCGAACTACTCAAGTCAGTCGTTTTTTTCTATATCTTTACCCTGTAGGGCATCACACCCTATTTTGTTAAAAGAGTAGGTAGGCTATGGTTGGCTCAACCGCTCTTTTTTCATTTGTTATGTTTACCCCATATGTTGAATACACTCTCCGTCTCATTGTTGAATTTCAGTATATTGAAACCTAATTGTATTTAATGATGTGGGGAGGTAATGCATGGACCTATGCGATGTTTAAAAAGTATAAAACCGTCATTTTATTTATGATAGCGGGGTTCATAATGATGTATGTCCTGCTATAACAATATTTAAAGCTTTACACCTGAAGGTAGCCCCTGATACGAACTTTTCACATACGATGTTGTTTACTTCATGAAATCTAAAATTCATTAAATGATTATTATAATATTCGTTTTAGTCTTATGGTATGGAGGGTTGTTCTTTCAATCCTTCTTCCTTCACAGATATTCTGCACATGAAGTATTTACAATGTCTAAGAGAATGGAGCGACTGACCTTCATTCTAACTTGGTTTTTTCAAGGCTCAAGCTATTTAAGTGCCTATGGATATGGTGTTATGCACCGCATGCACCATACACACACAGACACGGAAAGTGATCCACATTCTCCTTCCCATGATGCGAATTTGTTTGTGATGATGTGGAAAACACGGAACATTTATCAAGATATCAATCTAATGCGTGTTGATGTAGATCAACGTTTTACGCAGAATGTTCCACAATGGAAATCTTTTGATCGCTTTGCGAGTTCTAGATTTTCTCGTGTGCTCTGGATAAGCGTTTATGCTTCCGTTTTTCTATTGTTTGCCAGTACTTGGTGGGAGTGGCTTTTATTTCCGGTGATTTTGTTAATGGCCCCTATACATGGTGCGATCATCAATTGGTTCGCCCATGTTTATGGCTATGTGAATTATAAGATGGATAATACAAGCAAAAATCTCTTTCCTTTTGATTTTTTAATGATGGGGGAGGCCTATCACAATAATCACCATAAGAATGCCAACAGTGCTAATTTTGGAGTCAAATGGCATGAAATTGATGTGACCTTTTTAATCATGAAGCTACTTCATGCATTAGGTTTGATACGTATTAAGTCGCTTACTGGCAGATAATAATATATTATGATTTAGTTTACATCAAAAGGCCTCTTTCTCAGAAGAGGCTTTTTTTGTAAGTACAGAGCTCCATAGTTAAATGGCAGAGGTGTTTTAACACAGCTTGGGTCATTACTTCGTAAACGATCAATTTTTCTGAAGCATTCTTCATACTAAACTCTATGATTTACTTGTCTATCAACTCTAAGATGTTATATTGCAAAGCCTATTTAAGACGGCTGACACAATGAAAAGAGAAAAGTTCGAGTTAGAATTCCCACTAAGGGCTTCACCTAAGATGTTGTTTCCATTTCTGAGTACTCCATCAGGAATGAGCGAGTGGTTCTGTGACGATGTGAACTCTCGTTCGGAGTTGTTCACCTTCTTTTGGGATGGTTCAGAAGAACAAGCTCGATTAATTAAAAAGCAACAAGATCGTTTAGTCAGGTTTCGTTGGATAAGCGATGAAGAGGACGGATTAGATACCTATTTCGAATTCCGCATTGAACTGGATGCGTTGACAAATGATACTTCAATAATAGTGACTGATTTCGCAGAAAGCGATGACATGGAAGAAGCTAAGCTTTTGTGGGACAGTCAGATACGTGAATTACAACATCTTATTGGCGCTTAATGAAGCACAATCTATATTTTTTAATTCCCGCAGGACTGTTTGTTATGTTCTGCGGGATTTTTTTGTTACTATTCCCAGATAAAGGTGAAGCGCAGCTCGCTATCCACTATGCATTGTATAACGATACAGGTGCGTATATAATGAGGTTAATCACACATTGGGGGGAAGCATATCTCATAGTCGTTATTATGGCTTTAGGTGTCTATCATAAAAGATATTTGTTCTCATTGAGCTTTGCTGCGGGTGGTTTGTTAACGGCGGTACTTGTTCAAGTTTTGAAAAGACAAATATTTATAGCAGCGCCTCGTCCAATGTCGGTGATTCCTTACAACGAAACTTTCTTAGAAATGGGACAGCGAATTCCGCTGCATTTTGCATTCCCAAGTGGACATACGACCACCGCTTTTATGGTATTTACCTTATTAGCATTAAACTTTAAGCGTCCAGCAATCCAAGTAGTTTGCGCATTAGCAGCCTCTCTAGTGGGTTTTTCCCGGATTTACCTTATGATCCATTGGATTACTGATGTACTGGCTGGAGCATCCTTAGGAATAGGCATAGCACTGGCGGTATACTATGCTTTCAGGAAATGGGCACATAAAAAAACCGTTACCCTAATTGAGTAACGGTTTTTATTATAGTGGCCTGTGAATCTAGATGCCTAATTTTTTACGCAAATTTTTTGGTAATGCATCCTTGTGCATCATAACGCTAATTGTTTTTAAACGAACGTAGCTGTCTGAGGCGTAGAGGTAACCGGGTTTAAATTCGTTGGGAATATCTCCCCATGAATTCTTAACGATAAAGAATGGGTTGCCCTCCTGGTCCTTAACGATACCCTGAAGTACCATTCCATGGTCATCTTGAGTCAAGTAATTGTCGTATTGTTCTTGACGCATTTCTTGAGAGATGGTTGCTTCATCGTGTGGACCTGAATAAACAGCCTGTGCTTCTTCAGATGACATTTCCTTCCAACTTTGATTAGGCATTACCGCTATTCCATTTTTGATAGAGAAGCCCTTGTCACTAACGTCACAAGCCCATGCTACCGGGAATCCTTCCGTAAGTGCACCTTCAGTAGCCTCCATCATCGCCTCTAAAGGAAGGTTGTAAGAAATTCCCCAGGTCCAGTTGTCCGGAACCTGAACTTGGCAAGATTCGTAAAATGGATAGTGCGACCAAGAAGTTAGCTGCACATAATCATCAGGGTCAACGCCCACGACTTCGTCTGCAAAGGTTCTAGGCGTGTAAGTCTCACCATTATATCCAAATTGAGCTGGGTCATCGCCTAAGTATGCATCAAGCACACCATCAAAACCTTGTTTCCAACTTGTAGATAGCTTTCCATTTTTATTATCAATAACCGCGTCAAGGATTCCTTTTAATGAACCTTCCATTTCCCCATGTCGGTTAATTTCGCTGCCGTAGTTGAGTCCACTATATACTTCTTGTGGAACAGCTCCATAATGTTTGATTACATACATTACGTCAGGCAAGGCCCCGCCTTGAGCAAAATTTAAGTAACCATGCAAACGAACATATTTAACCCCTTTATCTTCGTAAACCTTACGAACAGTAAACATTTCTGATAGGTCAATAGGCTCTTTGCCCATTCTGATCATCTCGCTCTCCACAAAAGAAGTGGTTGCATAAGACCAGCACGTGCCTGATGAGCCCTGGTTTTTTACAGGAGTAGCTTCAATGTCAACTACGGTTTCCCATTCATAGGTTAAAGGCGAATCAGCACCGTTGTCTTTAATCTTATTAATTAAGTCAACCTGTCCAAAAGACTGGAATCCAATAACTAATGAAAGTATTAATGTCTTTGTTTTCATAATAAATCTTTAGATGTTAATTGAATTGATTGCTAACTGTAGCATTCTTTACTCCACTGGAATAGTCATAAAATCCTTCACTTGACTTTACTCCTAGTTTACCAGCGGCAACCATGTTAACCAGCAATGGACACGGTGCATACTTTGTATTTCCTAAGCCTTCATAGAGCACATTCATAATACTCAAACAAACATCTAAACCAATAAAATCAGCCAGCTGTAGAGGTCCCATAGGATGTGCCATTCCTAATTTCATAATGGTGTCAATCTCGTGAACCCCAGCTACGCCTTCATGAAGACTTATAATAGCTTCATTTATCATAGGCATTAAGATTCTGTTTGCTACGAAACCAGAATAGTCATTACACGCAACCGGTACTTTACCAAGAGAGGTGCTCATTTCAACAACAGCATTCATAGTTTCGTTAGAAGTACTGTATCCTCTAATTATTTCAACCAGTTTCATGACGGGAACTGGATTCATGAAATGCATGCCTATAACCTTATCAGGACGACTGGTTTGAGCAGCAATCTTTGTGATACTTATCGAGGATGTGTTTGAGGAGAGTATGCAATGCGCAGGAGCTAGCTCATCTAATTGCTTAAACAAGTTGAATTTAATCTCTTTGTTTTCCGTTGCGGCCTCTACGATTAGATCGGCATGAGAGACGCTTTTAGCAAGATTTGTTCCTGTATGAAGTCTATCTAGAGCAGCTTTTTTATCGCCTTCGGACATGCGTTCCTTTGCTATTTGTCGATCCATATTTTTACCTATGGTGACTAAGGCCCTCTCAAGAGCAGCTTCTGAGATATCAAAGAGCTGAACGTTAAATCCACTTTGTGCAAATACATGGGCGATGCCGTTTCCCATGGTACCGGCTCCTATAACGGTGATTTTTTTCATGATTAATTTTGTTGTGGTTCTTATTTACCTCTTCCTTCCAAGACAGTTACTAAGGTATAGAAGAGTATTTTTATATCATTAATGAGCGTGATGTTTTCCGTGTAGATAAGATCATAGCGAGCACGTTCAAGCATCTCATCTACATTTTCAGCATATCCATATTTAACCATACCCCAAGAAGTTATTCCTGGCTTCACCTTGAGTAGGTATTTATATTGGGGTGCCTGAGTAGTGATTTGATCAAAAAAGAAGCGTCGTTCAGGTCGAGGACCTACAATACTCATATCGCCCTTCAGAACATTAACGAATTGTGGTAATTCATCCAGCCTGTATTTTCTCATGGTCCGTCCCCAAGAAGTTATCCTAGGGTCTTCTTCGCTACTAAGCTGTGGTCCTAACTTTTCCGCATTCTCAAACATGCTTCTCAGTTTAATGATCTTAAAAGGTCTGCTATGTTTACCAAGACGTTCTTGCATGTAAAAGATGGAACCTTTTGAGCCAATTCTTACCATGAGGATGGAAAACAGTATTAACGGGGAGGTGCTCACTAGTAAAATGAAAGCTAATAGAAGATCAAAAATTCGTTTAATAAAAGCTACATGAGGCTTGATTAACTCTCTCTTAATTTCAATGAGGGACCTTCCAAAACTCTCCATTTTAACCTGACCACTGAGAATGCTAAACAAGTTGGGCAGAACATGAATTCTTAAATCTTGTTGCTCAACCTCGCTAACTAATCTGGTGATTTGATCATTAAACCCAGCACCTAAAGCAATAATAACATCTTCAATTTGATTGTCATTAACTACATCTTTGAGTTGAGTTACTGTTCCTAGATGATTTAACTGCTTAAGCCTTGGGTCAATCTCCTCACCATTGATCGTGATTAAACCTACAAAGTCATATCCCTTACTTCTTTCTCTTTGAAACGACTCATGAAGATCACCAGCTTCCTTTCCTGTACCTATTAAGATACTTCTAAACGTTAATGTCTTCCGATCAATTCGTGACCGGATGTAAGAGCTTAAGCTGAATCTAAACACGCCGCTCGTTATTAAAAGAGAAATGGAATAGGTTCCTAATGTAACATAATACTGGCTGTAATTACTGACGAAATCATCTAAGAAAATAAGAAAGAATAATACGATTGAGGTTAGAACAACACCACCCATTGTATTGAATACCTGTTGCAATCGACTAGTTCTCGTAAGGTCTCTATATATTCCGCTAAGGGCACTTATACAAATATAAATGAGCGCTGTAGTTGCTAGAGCCAGCCAGAAAGTATCGTCCCATTTTATCTCTACAGTTTTGCCAAAACGACTAGGTTCAACATAGATCTTTCTTACGATGTGTAAGGCCGTGTAAGCAGTAGCACCCGCGATAAGATCTGCAAACAAATAAACCCTTAGAAGGATTTTAGAAAGACGTTGCGAAGGGCTCAATACAACAATTTTATATTATCAATTAATATGGTAGCAGTATCAGTAGTGGTGTTTATGGCGCCAAAGAATAAATTATAATCGATGGCATTTGGATAGCCACTGACTTCCGTAACAAGATTGATGTAAACCTTATTCCACTCCTCGTTTGAAAAGAGAGTTACAACAGGTGTTTTAATACTCTGTAGAGGCTCATTAGCAACCACGCCAAAGGTCAAGGGAACGTCGGTTTTATAATTGATTTCCATCCAAACATTAGCAGCGAATTTAGGAAGCTCAAATGCTTGAAGGGTTTTATACTCACCGAGTGAGATAGGAGCAAGAACAACTTTTCCACTCTTGTTGGGCATTTCGCCTGGGAACTCAAAGATCTCATCTGCTTGTGAGGTGATTAGTAGTGCGGTGTCACTTTGAGCGGTACGTTGATAGTTCAATCCAACTCCATCAAAATCCTCAATGACGATAACCTCATAAATATTGTTGTAGTTAAATGTCGTGGAAGCTAATTCCACTGGTTTGACTTGCCCAATAGACAAGTCCCACGTGACTGTTTTAGGCGAAAGCATCTCATATTGATTGCGCTGTGCGAAACTTCCATTAATGTTAATGCCAGGAATAATTCTAAGGGTTTGATCCTCCCCAGCGAGCAATGGAATAGTACAAGGCGGAATAAATGCACCCAATTGCTGGCCATTTTGTTCTATCCAAACTGTAGTAAGCTTAGAAGAAGAAGTACCTTGAGATGCATTTGCATTGACCGTTAAGGTGTCTATGGTGATGTAGGCAATTTCTGGCGCCAACGTAGTGTCACAAGCGTTGAATGCGAGTAAACTTACTACAAGTCCAATAAGGAGAAAGGGCCTTTTATTCATGAGTTTAAAGGTACATCATAGACTTCAATCAATTTTGTTAAAAACATGCGCTGCCCATAGCACGTTTGATCTCAACATACCTTTACATTTCCATTGTGAAAATAGAAGACTCCGCAATATTTCAAGGCCAAAGAACCCTCATGTGCAAACACTTGTTTGACAAAGGTATAGCTGGTGAGGTTGTACTAGAAGCTATGATTAAGACCCCTCGCCACGTGTTTCTAGAAAGTACTTTTCACCAGCATGCCTATCAAGATAAGGCCTTTCCTATAGCAGCAGAGCAGACCATTTCTCATCCTTCTACGGTAGCTTGGCAAAGCGAACTACTGGAGCTTAAGCCAGGCATGAAAGTTCTGGAGATAGGTACTGGATGTGGATACCAGGCTGCAGTTTTACTTCATCTAGGGGTCAAGTTGTTTACTATTGAAAGACAAAAGGAACTCTTCGACTTCTCGAAGACCATACTAAAGGCCCTTGGACTTCGTGCTGAGCAGAAGTTTGGTGACGGTTTTAAAGGAATGCCCATTTTCGCTCCGTTTGAACGTATTATTGTAACCTGTGGAGCACCTTACGTACCAAAGGCCCTGTTGTCGCAACTCACCGTAGGCGGTATCATGATTATCCCAGTAGGAGAGGGCATACAAAAAATGGTTCGTATTAAAAAAATGCAAGATGGACAATTTGTTCAAAAAGTGTTGGGAGATGCCGCCTTTGTTCCGATGTTAAAAGACCGCGAGTAACTTATCTTTACACTGTGAAATCAGTTGAAATAAAAAATAAAAGAGCCAAATTCGATTACGAGTGGCTTGACACCTATACGGCAGGCATCCAGTTGTTAGGAACTGAGGTGAAATCTGTCCGAATGGGTAAAGCATCTATCGCTGAGGGGTATTGCTTCATTAAGGACAGCGAATTGTACATCAAAAACATGAACATCTCAGAATGGTCTCATGGTAATTTGAATAACCACGATCCAATCAGAGAGCGAAAGCTTCTACTCTCAAAGAGAGAAATTATAAAGATATCTAAATCACTTATTGATCAGGGAGTTACCATTGTTCCAACAAAAATGTACATCAGTGAAAAAGGGTGGATTAAAATGAATATTGCGGTGGCTCGGGGTAAGAAAAATTATGACAAACGTCAGTCCTTAAAGGATAAAGATGCCAAGAGAGATTTGGCTCGATTAAAATAATTCTAGCATGTATAAAAGCTTCATTCGACCATTGCTCTTTCAAATGAATGCTGAACAGGCGCATCATGTCACTTTTAAAGCGATTAAAATCGGTTTCAAAATCCCCGGTGTTCAATCTATGGTAAATAGTTTATTTGGTTCACTCCAAGGTAAGCACAAGACCGTAATGGGCCTGAGGTTTAAAAACCCAATTGGACTTGCTGCTGGTTTTGACAAGGATGCAAAGCTCTACAATGAATTGGCTGCATTCGGTTTTGGTTTTATTGAGATTGGCACCTTAACACCAAAGGCGCAACCTGGAAATCCAAAGCCTCGATTATTTAGGTTAGTCAAAGACGAAGCGGTCATTAACAGAATGGGTTTTAACAATGGTGGGCTCGACCAAGCGGTAGTGAGACTAATTGAAAAGAAGACAGATTTAATTATTGGTGGAAATATTGGTAAAAATAAGAATACTCCCAACGATCAGGCTGTTTCTGATTATCTGCGAGGTATAGAGGCCTTGCATAACGTAGTAGATTATTTTGTGGTAAATGTTAGTTCTCCGAATACACCTAATCTCCGAGAGCTACAGGAGAAAGAGCCGTTAAAGGAGTTATTAAAGGCTGTTCAAGAAAAAAACAATGCACTGGGTGCAAAACCTCTTTTATTAAAAATAGCACCTGACTTAACAACAGGACAGCTTGACGATATCATAGAGATTATAAATGAACTTGAGTTGAGTGGAGTTGTAGCCACGAACACGACCATCTCCAGAGATGGTTTGCAAACAGATGCTGCTCAAGTAAAAGCAATAGGTGCAGGTGGACTGAGCGGTAAGGTTTTAGCCAGTCGCAGTACAGAAGTCGTTAAATATCTGCGCCGGCATTTGGATCCAGCGGTCGCTATTATTGCGGTAGGTGGAATCTTTACAGGTGCTGATGCGCAAGAAAAAATAGACGCAGGTGCGGATCTCGTTCAGGTTTGGACAGGTTTCTTATATGAAGGTCCCGGAATGGTGCGTAGAATGCTACGTTCTTTGTAAATTCACGGTAAGAACCTAGACCACCCTATACAATGACCACTATCTCAATTGTGGAGTGTCCACGTGACGCTTGGCAAGGATTACACAAATTCATCCCCACCAAAGAAAAGGTGAAGCATATAGAATCATTAATGAGTTGTGGCTTTCACAGCATTGATGCAGGAAGTTTTGTAAGCCCTAAAGCGATGCCTCAAATGGCAGATGCAAAAGAGCTCTTTACTGCTTTGAGGGAGTCGAAAACTCAATCTAATACTCAATTATTAAGTATTGTAGCCAGTGAGGGTGGTGCTAAACGCGCCACAGATTTTGACTTCATTGATGCTTGGGGTTATCCTTTTAGCGTGAGCGAAGAGTTTCAACATAGAAACTCTAGAAAGAGCATTTCCGAATCCATCGAAGATTTGAAACGAATCAAAGATCTTGCTGATTCGCACCAAGTAGAATTGGTCGTGTATCTAAGTATGGCCTTTGGCAATCCTTACCAAGAGAGCTACCATACGGATATGGTTTTAGAACGCTTATTCCAGGCGGAACAATGTGGTGCCGATCTAGTGTCTTTAAGTGATACTACTGGACAAGGTAGTGGAGCGACTATTAAAGAGCTTTGCGAATTAATGACAGTGCAAGCTAATATTCCCTGGGGTGCTCACCTTCATAGTACTTATGAGGAGGCTGCTGTTAAGGCTAAAACAGCTATGGATGCTGGTTGTAGAAGAATAGATACCGCATTACGGGGTTATGGAGGGTGTCCATTTGCTTCTGATGCGTTGATCGGAAATATGCCCACAGAAAAGGTACTGTCTGCAATAGAAGAATCTGATTATAAACATGATCTGAATCCTTTATCTGTTGAAAATGCATTTAATAGCGCGTTGGCTATTTTTGATGGCTTGATTTAATCTATATTTGTATTTGAAGGTTGGTTTGTAGAAACAAACCATAAAAAGGAACCCGGTTTTAGTCCGGGGCTGTGCCAGCAGCTGTAATCTGTGATGAATCCACAATATATCCACTGTGAAAATGGGAAGGAGTTGTGGAGGAGCAGTGAGCCAGAATACTTGACCTTCAATAAATTGGACTTTAATGAGTGCTCTGGGTCAAGTGCTTCAAAGAACTATGAAAAGACTTCTTGTTTTGATAGTGCACCTTGCCTTTATAGGTATGCAAGCACAGTCATCAGATACTTTATCGACTACGACCATTAGCGAAAGTCTACTTAGGCTGGAGGAAATGCGTACGACGGTTGATTCACTGGTATTACTCCAATCTAATGCTGCCGAATATCTTCTAAAGGACTCACGTTTTCAACTGCGACAGTATGCTCCAGGATCTGTAGCTACCTTTAACCTTGGTGGCGCCAACTCGAGTCAAAGTCGTGTCCTTTGGGATGGAATTGATATTTCAAGTATGGCTTCCGGCACAATGGATTTGAGTATTGTTCCTGGCATTCTCTTACAGTCTTCAAGTGTTGTTGATGGGTCAAATGCAGGATCTTTTGGTTCGAATGGAATGGCTGGCGGTCTGGCTCTGAATTGGACGGCCAGCGGTAAACGAGAATTTTCAACCCTGATTGGATTAACCTCGATAGGAGGTTTGAGTTTTGGAGTGCTAAACGGAGGCCATTTCGGCAAAGTCAATTACCGTAGTTTCTTGCAAGTACAAGAGTCAAGTAATACCTATCCCTATTCATTGGGAAATCAAGACTACACGATGAATGGTATGGGGTTCAACGACGTAACGCTCATGCAGCAGTACAATGGTATTTATAAGCGAGCCCATTGGAAATCAGATATTTGGTTTACGCAAGGCGAAAAGAATAACAGTGGCTCCATCTTAGCAGCTGGTGCCCCTTCGCTGCTCCAAGACAAGGCCTTGCGCGTGAAATATTCGTGGCATAAACGAAACCATAAAATATCTGCCTTTGTTGGACGTGAATGGCAGGCATATACAGATACGTTGAATGCAATCAACTTAACAGACACGAATACCTACAGGCAGTATACGCTGCAATATAACTACCACACTAAATTCGCCAAGAACATCATTGAAGTTGGTCACGTTTCTGCTGGCGGTACTTCACGAGATGCGGCACTATTAAATGTAACAGCAAGGCACGAGACTAAACTAAATGATTTCTGGAATATTTTAGCAAGAGGAACGTTTTGGCAGGGCAAGTTATATGGAGCTGGTCAATTCATTTGGAGCTCAAAAAACAACAAATTTCCTATCCAATGGTCTACCGGTAGCTTTTACCGCTTGCCAACTATGAATGAGCTTTATTGGAATCCAGGAGGTAATTTAGAGTTAGCACCAGAGAGATCCTATGGCTCTAAAATGAGTGCACTATACCGCCAAAACGATCTCAAAATCAGCCTAACAACGGATCAGTTAATTTTTAATAACCTCATTCAATGGACACCATTAAGTGGAGGGATATGGAGTCCTGTAAATCTTGAACGTGCATATACCAGTTCCTCCACCTTATTGTTACAGCTGGTTAAAGGCAATGTGAATAATGAGGTATCAGCTACCCACCAGTATTCGCGTGTTCTGGTATCCTCTAACGCTTCCTCTTTAGGTAAGCAATTGATTTATAGGCCTAGCTTCCAGATAGTTCATACTATAGACGGTCAACTATTGAAGGGTAGGTTACAATTACGTTCTCATGCAATGGGCAGGCGTCATACACTTAGAGACAATGCGAACGCTGGAATTCTAAATCCTGAGTTTTGGATGGATTTAGCGTACAGCTATTCGTTCCTCTCAGGTCGAGTTCAAATGACGGGAAGAGTACACAACTTGACTAATACGAACAAAACATTTATTCCTTATTACCCCATGCCAGGAAGGCATTATTCGATTAATATTAAATTAAATTCAAAAAAATGAGAATCAAATTATTTACAGCGTTGAGCTTGTCACTTTTAGCTATTACGTCTTGCGAGATTAATTCTAGTAATCCAGATAGTATTTATGATGGGGCTACACTTGTTCTAAACGAAGGTGCCTTTACAGGCGGTACGGCAACGATACAGGTAGTGACAAATGATACGGTAATTGAAAATGCCTTTCAAGTAGAGAACGGTTTTCCACTGGGTAATATTGGCCAGCACATGATCAAAGCTGATTCGCTTATTATAGTCACATTGAACAATGGAGGATTAGTAAGGGGCATAGGAGCTTCATCACTATTAAGTCAATGGTCGGCAGAGGTTTCTTCGCCGCGTTATGTGGCTTATTCAGGGGAATCAATTATTGTATCGACTTGGGGATCGAATTTCATTAAAGTATTAGACCCTTTTACTGGAGCTATTTTGGACTCTATAAACGTGTATGGGCTGAGTGAGGCAGTTCATATAGATTATCCTTTGGCGTATGTAGCATTAAATGGTGGTTTTTCAAATGACCATAGAGTCGCTATCGTTGATTTAGTAACCAAAGCTGTTGATACAGTCACTGTGGGAGATAAGCCTAATTCATTTGTACAAATGAATAATGACCTCTATGTTCTTTGCGAAGGTTTCCAGGATTGGAGTGCGGTAGATAATTCTACACCCGCGAGTTTATGGAAGATGGATATAAATACAGGGAATAGTGTGGAAGCCGCAAATGCGGGTTCTGATGCAGTACATGCTAGTGCTCTACGCACGGATGGGACCCATCTCTATTTCTTAAACAATACCTATAACGGTGCTGTCGTATCTATGGAGCCTAGTTCAGCGGATTGGCCAACAGTCGACCTAACCGCTAGTGTAGGGTATAGTCTTGATGTAATAAACGACACGCTTTATCTACACAATGCTAAAGATTTCGCTAGTTCAGGTGTGATCTATATTTGCGATAAACAAGGAAATACACTAGACAGTATGTCCACGGGATTGATACCTAGACAAATTCTCAAATAACCCAGAGAATATACGTTCTGAATCAGTCTGCAACGGAAAATAAAAAGCCCCGCGATTCGAAAGAATTGCGGGGCTTTTTATTTTATGATGTAATACTTTATGCCTTCACAGCTTTGGTTATCCAACTAAGAGCACCGTAGGCAACTGCTGAGAATAAAGCAGTAGACAAGAGCTCTGGTGCATAAAAAGGAATAGCGGCGATGTATGTCGCTAGTAGCCCAGCTGCATTGTCAGGATATAGAGCAGTCGTAGATGCCCATACTCCAAGGTTACTTATTGCAAAGAATACTAAACTACCCGCAACAAGTCCTAAACCCGCTTTCGCATTACTTTTCGAGAAGTGACCTATTAAGCTGTAGGCTGCAAAACCAATGTAAGTGTAGATAGAGCCAACATACATGAATACAAATGTATCTGAAGGATAGATCAGGTTGTTAATAATTAAATCTGAGGCCATCATTGTGGCAACTACAGCAGTAATAGTTACAGCCAACCGTTTCATAGAGAATGCACCATAGAAGGCCAAGGCACCCATTGCAGTGAAGTTAGGGTAGTGTGGTACTATTCTCGATACAAATGCGAGAAGGATCAAACCGGCGAAAATTTTAGTTTTAGGTGTCATAGTTTCTATTTACTGCTGCAAATATAAAAAAGCTTTACTCTTCTTTGAGGTAAGATTCGTAGGTACCATCTTTTTTAAGAACAATCATTCTAGCGGAAGCGCCCAAAGTCTCTTTAACATCCGGTATTGCAGTATCTGAAGCTTTTATTGAAGTAGGGGTTTGTGTCAAATCCTCTAAAAATATGGGTTGAGAGGATCCCGTAAGTAAGCTCCGTAGGTCTAGGTCTTTGTCGTATCGAGATATGTTAACGATAAACTGAAGACTTGGTTTGTTTCTGCCACTCATCATGTGCAGCACAGAAGATCTATTCATTTGAAGGTTCTTTGCTAGATCTGCAGGACTCAAGCCCTTCACATTGGCCCATATCTTAATTCGATTTATTACATCATCCATGTTTCAAATGTAAATGAAAGAATACATCTTTACAATATGGATTAAGTAATTATTTTACCAGGAGTAATGGTGCAGTATAGTAGCATTGATTTACCCTATACTCTTGCTTTATTAATACGATCTTAAGTAGTTGATTTTAAATACATTATTACTTATTTAAAATTTGTTTCACGGGAACTGAACAACACTGTTCCACCCTCACCAATTAAGGACATTTTCACTCCTGTTATGGAATCACCAATACGCGTTAATCCCAATACCCCGAAATGATTAGTTTCAGTTGTACCTGGATGTAGTCTTGTTAGATTCTCTTCTTCATGATGTGCGAAATTCCTCGAGGTCAAGGGAGAGGCAGTAGTTTCAAAAATGAGTTTACCATAACTATCTAGGGTATTGAGTTCTCCATGGTGGCGGTCACCTGAGAGAACAATAGGTACAGCAGAGTCGTTGACCATCAGGTCTATAAGCCTATTTCGTTCGTTAGGAAATCTTGAGACATTGTCAAATACTTGGGCGGTATTTAAAAACTGTCCTCCCATTAATATGATTTTGAATAGTGCGTCAGACCTCTTGTAAGCTGATTCTAACCACTTTAACTGTACCTCACCAAATACTGTAGCACCACTAGAATCGTGATGAACCCTGAAGGATCTGTTGTCTAAAAAGAACAGTTCTACTTGTCCTTCCTCGAGTGCAACAGAGCCGTAGTAACTCTTGTCGTTAGGCATCGGGTAGGAGGGTTTCCAGAACTCCTTAAATACCAACATGGTCTTATCCATACCGGCAAAAGAGGCATCACAGTCATTAGGTCCGGCATCATGATCATCCCAAATAGCAAAATGAGTTCCCTTAGAAAGTATTTCTTGTATCAATTCAGGTTGGAAGGACACCTTGTATCTATCTCTAATACGATCAAGATTATCCCACTCACCATCCTTTAAATAGACATTGTCACCAAGCCATACAAAGGTGGGTATGGTGTCTAAAGCTTCACTGAGAGTGGGTAAGACTGCTAGGCTATTTTCAGGATCATTGCAACTGGAGAAAGCGATATACGTAGTAGTTTCTTTTGTAACACAAGACTGGTTCAAAAGCAACAACACAAGGCCGATAAACTGTTTCATTTGTAAACATTTTTAGAGTAGGCCCAAGTTCATCAATTGAGATGTAACTTCACATTAAATTCTCTCATATATTATCAATGTCTGCATTTGAATACAGTCGATTAAACAACGATTACATTACCTATAATGAGCTTATTAACTGCTTTAACTGGGATATACTTGGGTATTCTTCTGAGGAGCGCCCTATACTATCAGCGGAGTTAGGCACAGGTGATAAATCTATTTGTATCTGGGCCGGTATGCATGGCAACGAGACAACAGGCCTTCACATTATACTTGAGTTGGTTGAGATGTTTCATAAGAAACAACTCGATCTAAAAGGCTATACGCTGTACATCATTCCAATTATCAATCCAGATGCCTACATCAGAAATACGAGAAGAAACGGTATGGGTGTGGATATGAATAGGGATTTTAGATCTTTTCAAACCGTGGAATCGGCCAAGCTTATCGGCTGGATTAAAATGATTGACCCAGTACTTTGTTTCAACTTGCACGACCAGCGGACTATTTTTCATGTTCTTACCCACGCGGCTTACACCTCGTTACTTGTCCCGTCCAGTGATCCAGAACGTACGTTAACTCCTATTAGGCGGGGTTTAATGAATCAAATAGGTAACGCACTTGCCTCGATGGATATTTCTCTAGAGGGTATAGGTAGGTACACAGATGAGTTTTATCCTACTGCTGTGGGAGATTACTTAATGACGCAGAACATCCCTAACGTTCTAATAGAGAGCGGTGTTTCCTCTGGAGACATGCAAAGGGCATATGCACGTGAGTTTAGTGTTGATTTTATCCGAGCTATGCTGTTCTCTAGCCAAGATCACTGTGACCTATACGATCTATTACCATTAAACGAGCAAGGTCAGTTAGAATGGGTATTTACAGACGTTCTCTATGCTCACATGCGGGTTGATGTTGCTGTTAAACGAGTAGTTGCAATGAACGGCCATCAAAAGGCTGAAATCTATGTGGTTGATGATATAGGTGATTTGTCTTCCCGCCCAAGACTATACGAGATCATAGGGAGTGCTATGGGTATTTCAGATGTATTAACAGTCGACAGACCCGTAACTGGAATTTTTGGAACGGTCGTTTTTGAGCAGGGGCAATTGGTTATCGGTAATTTGCCTGAATAAATTTATCCCCCGCGCAAGCAGGAGATGAAAACTGAATTAGTCGATCTTTTTATTACCAAGCATCAATAAGTACTTCGCAATGATTTCCGTAAAATAACGTTTGTTTCGGTCATCTCCCTCATAGCTTCTTGTAACGAGCCTCCCGCTTACACCTATTTTATCACCTTTTTTCAAGTAAGACTCCATAGTTTGTGCGAGTCCGTCCTAAGCAATAATGTTGTGCCAGTCCGTAAGGGTCTTTTTGTTGCCTTCAGCGTCCTTATAAACGGTGTTTGTTGCTAATGTAAAGGTTGTCTTTACAGTGTCGTTGATTTGTTTTGCTTCTGGGTCAAGGCCTAAACGGCCGATAAGCTGAACATGATTCTCCATAATTATTAAGGTTTTAATTAGTCCTTATAATTTGAGGAAGGTAACTTTCATTTCCTATAATTTTGAAAAAGTAAATGTTATCTACAGTAGGCTACTTATCGCTATAAATTTGGTTTTTATGTTACAACTACCCGTGTCTGATCCAGCCTCATTAGTGATTAGATAATTTCTTTGATTGAGTTCTCCTCAGAGGTTCTAAATAAGAGTACAGTTAGGATAAATATAATTTGTGCGTGTGTCGTCTGAATTGTGCGTTATTTTTGTGGTATGCGTGAACGAGTAATTATTATTGGTGGCGGAGCTGCAGGCTTTTATAGTGCTGTCGCTTGTGCTGAGGCAAACCCTGAACTAGAAGTGATCATTTTAGAGAAGGGTAAAGAGGTTCTTGGCAAGGTGCTCATCAGTGGTGGTGGACGCTGTAATGTTACCCATGCGTGTTTTGATCCTAGAGAATTGGCTTCTTTTTACCCTCGTGGAGCACGCGAATTACTAGGCCCATTTCATAAATTCCAACCTGGCGACACTATGGAATGGTTCGCTGACCGAGGTGTTGAGCTAAAAATAGAACAAGACAATCGCGTCTTCCCTGTGACAGATTCTTCCCAAACCATTGCAAATTGTCTGTTAGAAATGGCGGACACCTCAGGTGTAGAGGTCCGTAAATCATGCGGTGTAAAGTCATTTGTACTATTAGAAGACAAGCGATGGTTGGTTACCACTACAATGGGAGAGGAGTTGACCGCGGATAAACTAATGGTGGCACCTGGATCTTCAAAAGTCATCTGGGACCAATTAAAAAAAGTAGGACATAAGATAGTAGAACCCGTTCCATCACTATTCACCTTTAATATTAAGGACGATAGAATTAAAGGATTAGGCGGTATCAGCCTTCCTAAGGCTACTGTCCAGATAGCTTCTTCAGATTTAGAAGCTTCAGGACCGCTGTTAATCACACATTGGGGTATGTCTGGACCAGCGGTACTCCGTTTAAGTGCTTGGGGTGCACGCGAACTGAACGATAGATTCTATAGATTTCCCATCTTGATCAATTGGATTGGAAAAGATGAAAACGATGTCATTACTAATTTTCTACACGAGAAAAAAGTCAGTGGAAAGAAGCGTATAGGCAATCATGCCCAGTACCAAGTTCCTTTGCGCTTGTGGAAAAACATGATTATTGCTGCTGGTATTTCTTCCACGGCAACTTGGGGAGATATATCTGGAAAGGAATTGAAGGCGTTTGCAAGCGAACTGTGTTCGGCTGTTTTCCAAGTTACAGGTAAGAGTACCTTCAAGGAAGAGTTCGTTACCGCCGGTGGAGTGGATTTAAAAGATGTTGACTTCAAGAGCTTTTCTTCTCGCGTGGTTCCTAATCTATATTTTGCAGGAGAGATTTTGAATATCGATGGCATCACTGGAGGATTTAACTTTCAAGCAGCATGGACAGGAGGATGGCTCGCTGGAAATGCGATGGCAGGATTCTCTCTAGATTAGCCCTAAGGCTCTTAGATCTGCTTGAACCCGCCTTCCTCTTGATTTTAGACCAGCATTACAATCTTCCATGATAAGGAGAATGCTTTGTTCTAACTCATGGGCCAATTCCGGATACCGCTTAACCATGCGATAGGCAATA
>CAJWFD010000025.1 GCA_913031435.1 uncultured Cryomorphaceae bacterium | reverse complement strand
TATATAAAGATTGTCCATTAGTTATAATGCGCGAAGCGTCCTTATCATCTAGAAACAGTACTCCTGTTACAATGGATATACTGGTATAAAATAAATCAAACATACCAGTGGATTGCCACTTGTAGGGCATCCGGTAGGACCATTGTAAACCTGGATGAAGTGAGCTTATATTTCCAGAAGGAAAGTCCAAAGCACTTAAAGATATGCCTAGAGCATGTCTGCTACCTATTGCGTATTTAGCAGTAGCTTCTACTCGATACATAAGTCCGTCGCCATCTGGCGCTCCTGCTCCTCCTCCAGTCGCGAGAGTTACACCGGTAGACACTGCCACATTTCCCCATGTCTTCTCCGCAATTCCGTGTAAACCAAAAACGTAAAATCCACCATAATCTCCAAAAATCGCACTTTGCGTTTCTAAGCCAAAACCAAGTCTTGTATCGCTATAGTCCTTGTGAATCAAAAATCGCTGGGTCATCCAACTCATCGGTGTAGGACCAGATAAGGATTCTAACTGCAGTTGCATGGACGTGCCTTGTCCTATGACCTCCGTAGAGCATAACAGGGCAAGAAGCATTAGTTTAACCGCGCGAATATTCATTGAGGTGATGCCTTTTTAAAGGGGATTTTGTAACCTAAACCAAACTGTAGACCGTGCTTCGGAAATTCAGTGGTTGAGTAGGCATTATAAATGTACTTTGAATTTATTGATACGCTTTCATTTAGTGGTAAATCAAATCCTGAATTAATGAAAACCAGTCCTGCGCCATTCCACAGGTTTATACCACCTCCAGCACCCGCTCCAACTTGCGATTCGACGTACCACCAATTCTTTTGGTAACGAATGCCAAACAAACCCTCTGCATAGGCCCCTCTACCGTCTGTAAAAGCCCAGTAGCTTTCTCCTCGCAATGAAAGTGACTTAAAACGATACAATTGAAAGGCCACCCCAAGATTAGAAAAACCGTTGCTGCCTAAATAAGTCCTTATAGAACTCTCCATCTGTAAGTTTTCTGTAGCATAGGCCGCATTTTGAATCGTGTACGAGTTGAACTTCAGTTCTGTACCCAAATGAAGCGCGAGAAAGGAAAAATAAAAGGGCTCCGCAATACTGCTCAGTATACCACCACTAAATCCAGCGAAAAGCTCCCCGGAATGACACTGTAATTCCGCTTGGGTTCCCCACAAAGCTCCTCCACCGGCTGGCGCGCGTCCGCCACCACCTGTCCCTAAATTGGCTTCCAGTAGTAATCTAAATGGACCAATATCCTTATACGCTCCATAACCGCCATACACATCCATGTAGCCACCAAGATCCGTGACCGCAGCCGTGAGGTAGACGCTGGTATAAAATTGATTTGAAAAACTTCGTCCGCCTATTCCTATAAAACCAGTGGGTCTATCGTGTTCATTCCAAATAGAATAAAGGGTATTTGTAAACAATTGCACATGAAGGTCTTCCTTCAGGGGATCTATGAAGGAAACCGATTTGTTCAAGGTGACATATGGACTAACGCCTTGAATGACACCCGTACTGACATAACTGTACTGCGCGCCTATCCCTAAAGACCAGTCGTTCCATTTATAATCTATACTGGTAGATACGGTTGAAAAGCCACCAGAGCCGTCATTTGACTCCGCACCTCCTCCAGAAGTAAACATGAGTCGAGGATGAAAATATAATTCGGAACTCAAGGGTACTTGAGCGCCCACATGATAACCAAAGGTGTAATACCCTGCGCGCGTACCCACAAGAGCATTGTTTAATCTAATACCGCCGTAAACGGGGAGATTGGGATGAACCAATGAAACACCCGTGCCTAAAAACCCAATAGGACCTCTTGGAGCCTCCTCTACAGTGAGGTAGTCAAAATTTATCATAGTTATCTGGCACAAGAGAACTTCAGGTAAGGAAAGCAAGAATATTATGAATAGTTTTGTTCTCATGAGAGAGATGGGTCGCATTGCAGCTGGTATTTGCTTTTTAATAGTCATGAATTTCAAAGTTAGTGCTCAGTCATCTTCTGATACTACAACGTTTAACGAAATAGTTGCGTTTACCACAAGAGGAGTTAATGCCTCTGGCGCGCGCTATCATATTGATGGGTGTAGGTATCTCAAAAATGGACAAATTAATATTGATGAACGGCTTGCATTACAAAGAGGATTGTTACCCTGTAGTATTTGTCTATCTGAGCGTTCTAGCGTTCTTCACGTGCTTAGAGAAAAGAAAAAAAAATCAAAAAAAACAGTGTTTCGAAAGTGCGTTTTTAAAACCAAAAGCGGGGCTAAATGTGAGCGTCCAGCCATGAAGGACCATAGATATTGTAAGATCCACGAGGGTCGAGGTAAAAAGGCGCGAAAATAGAGTTAAGCTGATCACTACCTCTGATCAGACCGCATAAAAAAGCCCTCCACTTTCGTGGAAGGCTTACTGCTATTGACTTTCGTCTTAGCGATCCGGACGAGACTCGAACTCGCGACCCCAAGCGTGACAGGCTTGTATTCTAACCAACTGAACTACCGGACCGGTTGTTTATTGGGATTGCAAATGTAACTCCTATTTTATGTTATCCAAGGCTAGGACTGAAAATATCTTTAAATTATTTTATCTCTTCAGACTCACTCACAAACCTTGGTTCACGAACTGCTTACATTTCAGGATATTAACACTTGGGCATTCGGGATTGATTTCTACAATAAAATAGGAATATCCACCCTGCTCCTATCCGGACACCGTATAAAAATCATATGCACTAAATAATAAGTTCTGAATTTTAGCCATTACATCAACACTGATGAGTAGGTTTGAACAAATTACCTTAGAATGAAGACAGCGATCATACTTGCAGGAGGAAAAGGCACGCGATTATCAAAGCTACGCAATGACATCCCTAAACCTATGATGCCCATTCTAGGTAAACCTATACTACAATACCAGGTGGAGCTACTTAAGAAACATGGTTTTGAGAAGGTATGGTTTATTGTCAATCACCTTTATGAACATATCGAATCCCATTTTGGGCATGGCGAAAACTTTGGAATAGATATTGAATATTACGTAGAGCCGGCCCCTCTAGGTACTGTTGGAGGTGTTAAAGCGTTACAGTCTAAGCTTGATCAACCATTTTTAGTACTCTACGGCGATGTCTTGATGGACATGGACCTAAGCAGACTTATTGCCTTTCATGAATCTAAAGGTGCGGATGCGACCTTAGTCGTACATCCAAATGACCATCCCTATGATAGTGATTTATTGGATGTAAACGATGAAGATAAAGTGACGGCATTTTATGCTAAACCCCATCCTGAAGGACTGCGATATCGTAATTTAGTTAATGCAGCGGCCTATGTCTTTAACCCCGTAGTTTTTGACTATCTCACGGAAGGTGTAAAAGCAGATTTTGGAAAGGATATTTTCCCATCATTACATCAACACCTTGATGTATACGCCTACAACACGCCCGAATATTTAAAGGACATGGGAACACCAGATAGGTTGCATAAAGTAGAGGAAGCTTTGCGTAGCGGTAAAGTAGCTGCGAGAAACCTTAATCAATTGCAAAAGTGTGTGTTTCTAGACCGTGATGGTGTCATTAATATTGATACGGACTTGATCCATCGTCCAGAGGACTTTGAATTGTATCCCTACGCCGCAGATAGTATCAAGAGACTGAATAAAATGGGGTTTTTAGTGGTCGTCGTTACAAATCAAAGTGTTATCGCACGAGGACTTTGTACCCTTGAAGAATTAGGAAATATTCATAAAAAAATGGAAACAGAATTGGGTGCGGATGGGGCCTTTGTAGAAGCTATTTATTTCTGTCCTCACCACCCTCATGGTGGGTTTGAAGGAGAAATCCAAGAGTACAAAGTTCAATGTGAGTGCCGTAAACCGTCTCCTGGAATGTTACTTCAAGCTCAAAAACGATATAATATTGACCTAGGCCAAAGCTATCTTATCGGTGACAGCCCTAGAGATATTGAAGCAGGAGCGAATGCTAAGGTGACCACAATAAGAGTTAAAACTGGCCATGGCATGAAGCCACACACCACTATTCCAAATCATTATGTCGACACACTAGTTGAGGCTGTCAAAATTATTGAGGAAAACGAATGAAGGAAACGCTGAACATCAATTCGCTTTTTCGAGACGTTCAAATTCCTTACGAAACTGGATCCCCACTCCTTGCGTATAGGGCCCCGAGTTTTGAAGCAATGGGTCATTTCTGTTGCTCCTATTGAATGCCTTTAATACTATTCTGCCATCTTTAGTAACGGAGTACGCAATCTCTGTATCACCTAACAGCAGCGTAGAATTACCATCTTGAGCGATGGGTATATCTAAGGAGGAATTCACCTTAAGACGTCCATCGAAGAAATTTTTACTAACTCCTAAATTGAGATTGTTTCCGGTATTAGTTATGTTGTTGTAAGGATTTATACCAGAGGTATAATCTAATTCTAAGTCCACATAAGAGCCTATTCCGGCGGTCAACCAACTACCGAACTCACTAACAAGAAATTCTGAGGTAGTTTTACCTACAGAGTATCCTAAGTTGATATTTTCTTGAATCGCAAGATCCTGCTTGAAAAACTCTCCCAACGTTAATAACGAGAAAGCTTGATAATTCATGGCATCGTCGTTCAAAAAATGTCGCTGAAGCTCTTCCGTATAGCTCGAGGGAGCATCCGGCAATTCTACTCTAAAGGAAATCTCAGGGGACATTAATGCTCCTTTTAAAATTATAACAAGTTCAACATCAACATTCTCACCATTATATCCAGAACTCGTAACTAATCCCTGAAGAGATGTAGACAAGGAATATTTCGCCTCTAAGTTCATATCAGCTTTATACAAGTCTCCACTCCATAATATCGTACCTCCAGGTAACAAGGTGAATTTTTTATCAAAAATGTTCTGTAGGGTAAAAAGGTACGATCCAGCAGACACCGTGTATAGTCCAAAAAGCTCTAAACTCTCATCTTCCAGAATTTTCAGTCTTAAATTCCCTATTCCAGTTGTTTTGATCACATCGCCTAAGACCTCATCTAGCACTAATTCTATCTGCGCATCTTCCGTGGCAGATATAGCAATATCTGTAGTAAAGAATTCAAGTTTTTCGGGAATTACTGTGGAGTCTATGACGACTTTATCTTGACCTACAAAATGTATAAAACTAGGCGTCTCAACAGCAGTGGGATTGTCCAATGGTATTTTAAAATTAGTTCCTTCCTTTGTTTCAAGTGCTAAGTCCAAATGTAGCTGCTTGCTAGGACCTTCTAAGGTCAGGTCACCTGAAGCGATAGCCACACCATAGAAGTAACTGTCCATTTCCCGTGGTAAGTCCACTGCTCTAATACTATCCGTGCGAAGGTGAATGTCAAAATTTAAGTCCTTAAACTTATCATGGGACAAGCTCCCCCAAGCCATAGCCAACGTGCTATCAGCGGGTACAAAGAACTGTGTTGAATCCAATTCAATGATGGTATTAGTAATGCGGATGTCAGCAGGTTCCAAAGTGGCCAATTCTGATCCCACAGAAGGGATATTAAATTGCCCGTTTTTCAAAACCATGGACCCATTTATATTCCAGTCATCCCTCGAGCCATAGATAGAAATCCCCCCCTGTAAGCTTCCTTGTAGATTGGTGAGCACCCCCTGCAAAAACGGGGTAGCAGCACTAACATCCAGTTCATTTAGACTCATACGTATATCTATCTCATCTTCCTCGATATCATAATGCCCAGCATAGTTAAAAGCACTCTCGTCCTGCTCTAAAAGCTGCCCCTGCGAGAAAATATGTCCATTCTCATTCCATTGTAAATTTGAAGTAAATCGACCGTAATAGGTATTATTAAAGCCTAAATCATCAAACACTACATGAGCGAGTATTGCCGGGGATGACATAGGATTTGAGACGGTAGCATTTAAGCTTAATTGGCCAGATAATATGGCGTTAGGATCTCGGATTATAAAGTTCAATAGATCAGAATCCACTCCTTTCAAGTGAACATTAGTGATGTTCTCGTTAGAAACTGTCTTATAGGAGTCCATCCATACTTCTCCCTCCATACTTTTAAATCCCAAGGAGTCTATCGACCACTGCTGTTGGTCCCAATTTAACATTGACGGCCTACTCAGCATAAAATTCGACTTCCCTACATTGAACTTACTTTGAACTACTTCCGCCCAGCCAACTCCATAATTAGCTTGAAGCGCTAGCGTAGATGGAATTGTGTCCCTAAGGCTGACCAAAGCCTCGAGTTGATGCTCTAACCTACCTCCTTGGCCCAATACATACAGCGTATCTAAAGTATTCCCGCCATATTTTAGTGTACTTGCACTGAGTTCCGTAGAATTTTGATCATTGATTTGAGCCGAGTTTAAATGAATGCTTTCGCCCGAAACTTTATCCATCTGAAAACTAGGAATATTCGCGGTAAGGGACCAGTGCTTATTAGGTCCATCGTAGAGGCCAAATAGGTAAGATTCTTGTGATATATGTGTATTGAGGTGCATCAAGTCAGTCAACCAATCCGTGCTACCCGCATTAATTTCAAACTTAAATGAAGAAGGTTCCCAAAGTCGATTTTTTTGTCCAATTACATTCTGTCCGATTTGGCCACCTAAGGATTTGAAATCACTGAAATCCCATCGCCCGTCAATGAAACATGTCAAAACATCACTTTGTATAGCGAAACTTCTATTTTTATTACCTCTAAGATGTGTCACCTTAAATTCACGCAGAAATACGATGTCATTAGCTCTTTTGAGTAACACATCATTCAGTCTAATGTAACCATTACCCTCTAAGGTGAGATCTGCATGCAGATCGGCGCTCAAGTGCTGACCAGTATCTAATACATCGAAAAGGTATAAGCCTACATTGTTTAAATGTAATGTGGTGTTTAAATGCTCATTTACAAGGGTTGCATGCCCATCCATATCCAATAGATCATCCAAACAACTGACCCATATAGAATCTAAATGCTCAGCGTGTACGTAGGAAAAACTAAGTCCTTTTACTATAGAATCGTTGAGTACCAATTTTGACGATATTGCATTCATCTTAAATTCCGTTGACTCCAGTATTGATCTGAGATTAGGATAAATAACGGACCTGAATTCCACTCCTGTCAACGGCCCCAAGTTTAACTGAGGCAAGCGTGCATCGATGCGTACTGGTTCATTGAGGTGAGGTATCGATACCGTAGCGCTGTTTACCCCATCCTTTAAAACGATGTCAAATTCCATTAATTCTTTAAAATCCGATTTCCATTGAATTTCTAAAGACTCCGGAGAAAATTGATTCCAAATGTCTCCATACCCTTGCAATAGGTCGGTCGTAAATATTAATGGAGATGGATAAGCCTCGGCGTGTGCAAATAGCATCGCAGAATCTATATTCCATTTTAACTGTCCACGAGCGGTAAAAAGAGACTGATCAAGCGACATATTGCCAACTACCATATTCTCTTTTACTTTACCCGAAAATATCATTCGACCTCCGGATAAAAATTCCTCAGCTATATCCGTGTTAAAATATTCTAAGATTGGCTCCTTTACGAAAACAGCTTCGCCCAGCACTGACGAACTGTCGCTAGAATAGTGTAATACCGCGCTTAACACGCCAACGTCAGTTGCATTAATTCTAAGTGATGACGAAAATTCATTACCCTCCGATAATACAATACTATCAAGCTCTGTAAAAAATTGCATGCCTCTGTATTGCAATGAAATATCCAAATTGTGATGTCTCATTTCCTGTGGACTGCTCACAAAGTCAAATCCATTTACTACGGCATACATGGTATCTAACGGGTTGAAAAGTTCTAGACTTTGAAGTTCCCATGTATCTACGGCAAGTTCAAAAGAAAGCAGTTTCGTACTCTGAGAAGGTTTTTCAGAGCTGAATTCATCGCGTAAGCGTGTCACCCAAGAATCCTCAATAGAACGTTTTACATGAAGTGCTTCTATCCGTATTGATTGAATTTTCATTCCTCCCGTCCAGGTTAACCCCTCTAAGTAGACGGTGCCTAATTCAATGAGTATCGTGTCCTTAAAGGAAACGGAACTAGAATCAATCTTGAAAGAGTTGGGGAACACGTATTTCACCTGAGAAAAACTAATGTCAATTTCACTCTGAACTAAACCAGGTGAAACCAAGTGGTGGAATAGTCGCTGTTGAAGTGAACTTGAATTAAATACCCAAAACAAGCCGCCTGTTACTACTGCGACAAAAAGAGTGCACAAGAACACCACCCTTCGTAGTGTAGTAAATTTTCTTTGTGGTAATTTTGAATCTTCCATGGAGCAAATACCTTACATCTTAGCAATAGAAAGTAGCTGCGACGATACAAGCGCGGCAGTGCTGTACGGCAATAAAGTACTTTCTAATGAAGTGGCATCTCAAGAGGTGCATACAGCTTATGGTGGTGTTGTTCCTGAATTAGCCTCTAGAGCTCATCAGCAAAATATTGTACCGGTAGTAGACCGAGCCCTAAAGATAGCGAATATCAAACCTTCACAGCTACATGCCATTGCATTTACAAATGGCCCTGGATTGATGGGTTCTCTGCTTGTAGGGACCTCATTTGCAAAGAGTTTGGCACTTGCCCTAGACATTCCGTTAGTTCCTGTCCACCACATGCATGCCCATATTTTGGCGCATTTAATTGAAGATGCCCACCCTAAGCAGATATTGTTTCCTTTAATATGCTTAACCGTCAGTGGAGGACATACACAGCTGGTACTGGTGAAGGGTCCAAAAAGTATGGATATACTTGGAGAGACTATTGATGATGCGGTGGGTGAAGCTTTTGACAAGGCAGCTAAAATACTGGGGCTACCCTATCCAGGTGGTCCTGTCATCGATAAGCTAGCACAAACAGGTAACCCGGATTTCATGACCTTTGGCAGAAGTTTGGTAGATGGGTATAATTTCAGTTTTTCAGGTATGAAGACCAGCTTTCTCTACAATCTTCAGAAGAAAGTGAAGGAAGACCCGGACTTTGTCGCCAAGCATCTAAATGACATCTGTGCTAGTTATCAAAATGCTCTGCTTGATGTTTTATTCAAAAAACTTGAGTTGGCTGTGAAGGACTACGGTATCAAACACGTAGCTATTGCTGGAGGAGTAAGTGCTAACTCAGGACTTCGAAAACGTTTAATCCAGTTAGGAACTGACAAAAATTTAACGATTTACCTTCCGCCTTTTGAGTACACCATGGACAATGCAGCCATGATCGGAATTGCTGGTTACTATAACTTACTTGCAGAGGAAACAGCTCCATTAAGTATTTCGGCGTCCGCTAAGATTAAATTTTAGTCTATTGTACGTTTTTAGAAGGCAACATGATACATTTTTGACTTACCTAATTTCTCAAACACATTATACCTAGCATGCAACTTTTTCACGGATACATAAAAGAAGACAAATTTCATCTCCATGAGCATGAGATCAACCATTGTGTTCGTGTATTACGAAAGCATGCTGGCGATACCATACATTTCATCACAGGAAGCGGCCCTCTTTATAAGGGTCATATTGAAGTTGCCACGAAGCAATTAGTTTCTGGAAATTTTGAACTCATCGAAGAACGTTTTGGTTGCTTCGACTACAACCTGACTGTGGCAATTGCACCTACAAAACAATTGGACAGAATGGAATGGTTTGTTGAAAAAGCGGTGGAGATGGGTATTACGAAAATTGTGCCCATCCTTTGTGATCATAGCGAGCGACGAATTTTAAAACCTGGGAGGCTAGAGAAAATTGCACTGAGTGCTACCAAACAAAGTCTAAAGGGTGCCTTAGTTTCAATCGCTCCATTAATAACGTTCAGAGATTTTATTGAGGGCCAATCCGTAGATTATATAGCACACTGCGGTCAAGGTGAAAAACACGCTTTCAAAACTCAAATATCTGAGCAAAATGGACCCATTACGATCATGATAGGTCCTGAGGGTGATTTCTCTGAAACAGAGATAAAGCTGGCTCTTGAGAAAGGCATTACGCCAGTTGATCTGGGGAAGAGCCGTCTTCGTACAGAAACTGCCGCCCTAGTCGCGGTGGCAACGCTGTACCAGAGACACCTTTAACGTCCTCAAAAATTAAGGTCTGGTCCTTTGGATCTTTCCAATCCTCCCAAGCTACTTCTGAATCCTCATAAGTAGGATTTTTAAGCGTTTCAATAGGATCAATTTTTCTGTAATAAAAAGCTAAGACTAACCCTACAATAGCACCACTCAAATGACCCTCATAACTTATCGTAGGATCATGAGGCAATACCCCCCAAACAAAAGAACCATAGAGAAATACCATCAACATGCTCTGGGCTAATAATCTGGTATGCATCCTAATGATGCCACTAAAAAAGACAAAACTCACAAGAGCATAAAGCCAGGCACTTGCTCCGATATGGTAGTTTGGGCGTCCGATAAACCAAAGAGCAATTCCAGGTATGATCCAACTGAGTAACCAAATCTTATCAAATAACTTAGGAAAGCTATAGCGTACTAGAGACCCAACGAAAAACAAGCTTATCGTATTACTCACGATATGATTTATATCTCCATGTAGCCAAGGAAGTGTCAAAACGCCATACCAATGCTGAATGTCACCGGGTAAGACGCCATATTTCCCCCAATCAAAATCAAAGGCTAACTCTATCCCAAATACCAACCAAGCCAAGCAGACCCATATCCCTGGCCAAAGAAAAAGGCCTTTATGAATTCCATATTTACTCAAATCAGACATAGCGAAAAGATAGTTACTTTCGGGGGATGAAACCTTTAGCAGAACAGCTCCGTCCGCAAGACTTGAACCAATATTTGGGCCAAGAACACTTAATAGGCCAAAATGGCGCACTGCGCAAGAGTTTACAGATAGGAAGACTCCCCTCTATTATTCTTTGGGGACCACCAGGAGTTGGAAAAACCACACTGGCACTATTACTTGCTAAAGAATTAGATGCTCCCTTATATACCCTTAGTGCTGTGAACTCTGGTGTTAAAGATGTGAGAGAAGTTCTTGCCACGGCGGAGAAAAAAAATCTATTCGAAACAAAACGTCCTGTACTGTTTATAGATGAGATACATAGATTCAATAAGGGTCAACAAGACAGTCTTCTTCATGCTGTTGAACGCGGTTATATTACTTTAATTGGTGCCACCACTGAAAATCCAAGTTTCGAAATCAATGCTGCGCTTCTTTCTCGTATGCAGGTCTATGTGCTAAACCCACACAATATTAAAGACCTGTCTAGCATGATCGATTTGGCCAATAACATTCCTTACGCAAAGGAACATGGTCTAAAAATTACTGCGCATGACTTCTTGATTAAACAGTCTGTAGGGGATGCTCGAAAGCTATATAATCTCATTGAGCTGTGCTTTCAGCAGGGTAAAGAAGGAGTAGTAATAGATGAGCATTTTGCTAAAAAGGTACTCTCTAATGCTCAAATCAGATATGACAAAGGAGGCGACGAACATTATAATGTGGTCTCTGCCTTTATTAAATCTATACGTGGCTCAGATCCTCAAGCGTCCGTGTATTATTTAGCTCGCATGATAGAAGGCGGTGAAGATGTTAAGTTTATAGCACGACGATTAATTATTTCAGCCGCAGAAGATATTGGACTAGCAAACCCAAATGCCCTCATGATGGCCAATGAAACCTTCAGTGCTGTTGAGCGAGTAGGATGGCCAGAAAGTCGGATTATCTTAAGCCAATGTGTGATTTATTTGGCTACATCTCCAAAATCTAACAGTGCCTACAAGGCGATTAATACCGCACAGGAGGAGGTTCGTCAGTCAGGTGCCCTCCCAATTCCTAATGCACTGAAAAATGCTCCAACAGAATTGGCTAAAGATTTAGGTCATTCGAAGGGATATTTATATTCCCATGACTACCCTGATAACTTTGTAAAACAGGAGTTTCTGCCAGAGGAATTAAGTTCAAGAAGATTCTGGAAACCCGCAGCTAACTCTAAGGAGCAAATACTTCACGAGCGTCAGAAATCCTTTTGGAAGGATAAATACGGAGCTTAGTTCAATACTACTTCCGTTCGTCTATTTTGTGCCCTGCCCTTGTCTGTATCATTCGTGGCGACTGGCTCTGAGAGCCCTTGCCCTGCTGACCTTAATCGGTTAGGATCGATCCCCTTCTCTACCAGCCAATTTTTTACAGCCTCTGCCCTGTCTTCGCTAAGTTCCTGATTATAGATTACAGAACCTTGGTTATCTGTATGGCCGATAATAATTGCTGATAACTCAACCTGCTGGTCTAGTAAAGTAAAGAGTGCATTCAATTCTGAAAGGCTGTTGTCCCTCAATTCACTGTTATCTAAACTAAAGAAGATGTTTTGAAGAATAAAGGATGCTCCTTTAGTAATACTCCGCATACGTAATTCAAGTCTTTCATCGGCATATTCATCAATAACGAACTGATTGGAATAAGGCAAATAACCATCCTTTGAAGCAGTGAAGCTATAGGTGTTACCGGGTTGTAACATGGGACGTATTTCTCCCGTGAAAAGACTACTAAACCCGTTAAAGACAGATGACCTAGCAGTCAAGGAAGTTACGGACACTTTAGCGCTACCAATGGGCATATTGGTCTCTTCGTCTATCACCGTAGCGTTAACATAAGACGTCATGGATGGCCTGATTTTTAAGGGGACACTGAATTCATACAAATCTAAGTCTGGTGAAAGTGCTGTAAAATCCGAATCCAAACCTTCCCTGTTGGATGCAAAATATCCTGTTGTTCCCGTATGATCGATAACCAATGAAAACTCATCACTGAAACCATTCACAGGAAAGCCAAGATTTACAGGTGTTGTCCAAGCGGTATCATTAATTTTTGTTGACTTAAAAAAGTCTGACCCTCCTAAACTTGGGCTACGTTCAGAAGAAAAGTATAAGGTCTCCCCATCAAAATGGATAAAAGGACTTCCTTCTCGAGACCCTGTATTAATTTGACGAGGAAGCCGCTGAACGTTATTCCAAGCACCGTTATCATCTAAGTGTGCAACGAAAATATCGTGATTCTGACTCTGACTGCTGCTACCTCTAACAAAGTAAAGTGAAGTCCCATCTGGACCAAGTGAGGGCTGGCTCTCCCATGCTGGTGTATTTACTTTTCCTTTTAATAACATTGGCCTACCCCAACCAGAGGAACCTTGATATGTACTTGAATATAAGTCGCAACTCCCCTTACCATCAGGACGGTCACAAGCCGTGAAAACCATTGTATTTCCATCTGCACTAATGGTAGCTGCGCCCTCATTACCGGGACTATTTAATGCACCGATCAGTGGAGCTGAACGACTACTCCAATCTGGCCCTGTCACGAATCCATTAAAAAGATTTTCGTCGGTCTTTTTAGATTCTAGATCTCTTGCGGTGAAATACAAGGTTTTACCATCTCCAGTGATACAAGGAAAATATTCCATCTTATGGTCACTAAATGGAAGCTTCTTCACCTCTAGAGTACCGCCATTATCCAGATAACTCAAGTAGGACTCTTTTCCAAACTGGAGGTTTCTAAGCTCTTGTTCGGTCAATTTCCGTCGGTCGTTTGTCAACCTGGCGATCTCTAAATACCGATGTAAGTCTGCAATTGCATCATCCCAGCGGTATAAATACTTCTCAACACGACTCTTTTTTAGATAAGTACTTGAAATTACTTGCTTAAGAAGAGAAGCGTCATAATAAGAAAGTGCTTGGGTAAAATTTCCTTCTTTCGTTGATCTATCCCCTGCATAAATTAGAGGCTGGTAATAATTGTCGTTTGATTTTTCGATAGATTTGGTCAAGTACACCCATGCTTCCTCATTTTTTTCAAGAGAAAAGGCGTTAACTGCCTTTTGAAAATTTTTCATTGCACTCTTGTTTTGAGCATTTGTGTAAAATCCAATAACAAGTAGTGCAACAATCTTTAGGAAAACATGACGCATTAGAAGTAGTTTTGCAGTCTTACAAAGATATCTCATACCCATTGAAAAAGAAGAGAATAGTATTAACCGGAGCACCCGCTACAGGAAAAACAACCTTAAGCCTTGGATTAGAGGCGCAAGGACACAATGTATTTCACGAACAGGCGCGACAAATCATACAAAAAAGTCTTGAAAATGGTAGCAATGTTCTTCCTTGGAAGGACCTAAATCGGTTTACAGAGGTGGTATGGGATCTTCGCAATGAGCAATATGAGTTAGCTTCGTTAGAAACTTTAAATTTTTACGACCGCAGTATCATGGACTCCTATGCTTACCTTCTAAAAGGAAATGCGGAAACCAAAGCACAGTGGATGTCGGATATGAAAACAAAAACATTCGATAAAATATTCATTCTTCCTGTTTGGCCGGATATTCACTCTTTAGACAAAGAGCGAATGGAATCATTAGAGGATTGTATTGAAGTTGAATCGTTCCTCTATAAGGCATATCAAGAAATGGGTTATGAATTAATACAAGTTCCTGTTGGCACTGTGGAAGAGCGTTTGGCCTTTATCCACAATGCAATATGACCCAACCTAATGCTCTAGAAATATTAAAGCAATACTGGGGCTACGACTCATTTCGTGGCCATCAGAAAGCCATTATTGATTCTGTATTAAACGGAAACGATACCATTGGCTTATTGCCAACCGGAGGAGGTAAATCAATTTGTTATCAAATTCCTGGTTTAATTTTCCCAGGACTCACCATGGTTATTAGTCCTCTAATAGCACTCATGGAGGATCAGCACAACGGATTAATCAAGCGAGACATTAAATCATTCCATTTCAAAGGCAGCTACAGCCCGCGTTCTTTGGATGAAGCATTTCGTAATCTGCGTTATGGGAATTATAAATTCGCGTTTTTCGCCCCGGAGAGAATTGCAAATCCGTTGTTCTTAGAATATATCAAACATGCTCACGTCTCACTACTGGCAATAGATGAAGCACATTGTATTTCTCAATGGGGTTTTGATTTTAGACCTTCTTATCTCAATGTTCGGATTTTACGAGAATTGCGACCAGAAATACCTGTGCTGGCATTGACGGCTTCAGCTACCGCTAGAGTAAAGAGGGATCTTCATACACAACTAAATATACCAGAGGCCCAACTATTTGAAGGTTCTATTCGAAGAGATAACCTACATCTACAACTTAAATTCACTCCAAATAAGGAACGTCAATTACTAAGATTACTTCCGACATTACTAGGAACTGGAATTATTTATGCTAAAACTCGGAAGTCCTGTGAAGTCTTATCTGCCTTACTCACAAAACATGGGCATTCTAGTTGTTTTTTTCATGCAGGACTTTCCGGTGACTTGAAATCCTTAAATCAATCCATGTGGATTGAAAATAAAGTAAAAGTCATGGTGGCCACTACAGCTTTCGGCATGGGTATCGACAAGGGAGATGTTGGATGGGTCATACACTGGGATGCTCCAGATACACTAGAGGGGTATTATCAAGAAATAGGCAGAGCGGGAAGGAATGGTTCTACTTCATTAACCTATTTACTTTACCACCAATATGACATTGCGAGATTACAGAAGACCCTTTCTGAAGTTCCAAATATAGCAGCAGTTGAAGAATTTTATAGAAGTTTCTGTAGCAAGCATCAGATTGCTGTGGGTACTGGAGATCAACTAAAAGTGCAATTTTCCATTGTATCCTTAGCGGAGAAATTTAAATTGTCCATACCTACTCTTCTCACTTATATTAGACTACTACAACACAGAGGGCTTTGGCAATTCATAGAAAGTGATCGATCCGTGCCTAAATTTTCAATTACTTCCAGCATAGATACTTGGGACCGCTTAACGCTCGAGGATCGGGAACTTCTTACGACTCTCGCGCGTACATATCCTAACGCCACGCATACCGCTCATCGAATTGATCTCAAAAGATTTGCGGCAATGATGCATTTTACAATAGATCACTTCAAAGATAAATTAGGGGAGCTAACACAAAGAGGATTGATTGCATTTGAGTCGGAGCAATCAGGTAGTGCGGTACTCTTCATGCAGCCTCGTCCCTCCAATAAATCACTCACCTTTCCAAAAAACTTTATTGATGCTTGGCTGTCGAGTAAAGTTGAACGGACGACATCCATGTTAAAATTCCTCCATAGTTCTGATTGTTTAGTACAACAAATTGAGACTTATTTCGATCAAGGCAAGAGTGAACCGTGCGGAGCCTGTAGCAGTTGCATTCACAACTATTATCCAGACCAGGAGAAGGTTAAGGAAATGGTTTCAAATGGCTTGAGTTTAGACGATATTTGGTTTGATTTAAATTGTTCCCCTGATGAGCTTAGATTCTAATACTCCCCGAATAGTATATATGGGCACCCCTGAATTTGCGGTGGCACCCCTACAGTCACTCTATGATAGTGGGGTCAATATAGTGGGTATTGTAACTGTAGCTGATAAACAAGCAGGAAGAGGACGTAAGCTCCAACAAAGTCCGGTCAAGACGAAAGCTATAGAGTTAGGCATCTCTATATTACAACCTACCAACTTGAAAGAGGAGCATTTTATAAATGACCTAAGAGCGTTAAATGCTGATTTATTTGTGGTCGTTGCTTTTAGAATGCTTCCTGAGCAAGTTTGGATGATGCCTAGATTAGGTACATTCAATTTACACGGCTCTTTACTACCTAAATATAGAGGTGCTGCACCCATACATTGGGCAGTGATTAATGGAGAACAACAAACCGGTCTAACTACCTTTTTACTTGACAAAAAAATCGACACTGGCGGAATTTTATTGCAACGAACCATAGATATTACTAAAAATATGACCACGGGAGAGTTGCATGATGCACTCCTACCTCTAGGCGCGTCTATGGTAGTGGAGACTGTTCAGGGATTGATGAGTGGTCAGCTAAAACCTGCGGAACAGTTGGACCGCTTTGCTACACATGCTCCAAAGCTTAATAAAGAAAACTCCAAGCTTGATTTCAACCGCTCCCCTCAAGAATTAGTCAACCAAATTCATGGATTGAATCCATATCCAGGAGCTCATTACAGTGGGTATAAGTTTTTAAAGGCTCGTAAATGCGACGAATACTTTGAGAACGACCTGCCGAAATTGAGCGTTCGTGAGAAGCATTTATTTCTCGATTACGCAAAAGGAAGCATAGAAATCGTAGAAATTAAACCCAGTGGAAAGAGAAATATGTCAGGAAAAGACTTCGCTAATGGATTAAATGAAGCTATTTTAGCGCTTTAAACTAAGTTTAAATACTTAGTGTTGGGCTAGAATTACTGAAACTTTAGTTCTTTAACAACTTTTTAGCCGTGAACGCCTATGTACGTTGGATTGAATGCAAAATTCCTTTATATTTGAGAAGCATTCGTTTAATAATAACTATCAAAAAACAATTTGCAATGAACAAAGCACAATTGATTGACGCTATGGCAGCAGACGCTGGCATCTCAAAAGCACAAGCTAAATCAGCTCTAGATTCTTTTACTGACAACGTAGGTACTACTTTAAGTGGTGGTGGTCGTGTATCTTTAGTTGGATTTGGTTCTTTTTCTGTTTCCGCTCGCGCTGCTCGTGACGGACGTAACCCACAAACGGGTGCAGTTATTAAAATTGCTGCTAAAAATGTAGCTAAATTTAAAGCTGGTGCAGATCTAAACGCTAAGCTCTAATTTTAGATTAGATCATAAATAAAAAAGCCCTCCGTTTCGGAGGGCTTTTTTTTATGGCTGAATTCGTGAAATGTTCCAGGAATTCTTGTCCTTCGAAAACAGTAAACGGTCATGGAGCCGACCCTCTCTACCCTGCCAAAATTCGAAGAGTTCAGGTGCTATTATGTACCCACCCCATTTAGATGGCATAGGCACATCAGTACCATCAGGATACTGCTCATTAAAGGCATTGAACTTCGCTTCTAATGCCGCCCTTGATTCGATGTGTTTACTTTGATTTGAAGCAGCTGCCCCAATTTTACTTAAATGCGGGCGTGTTCTAAAGTACTCTATACTCTCCTCCTTCTCAATCCGTCTTACTTTTCCAGTAATCCTCACTTGACGTTCCTGTTCTCTCCAAAAGAATAGAGCGGAAATATTTGGGTTCAACCGTAATTGCTCTCCTTTGTCACTGTCATAGTTTGTAAAGAAAACAAGCCCTTCAGAACGTATCTCTTTTAAAAGAACGATTCTGTTTTGAGGTATGCCTTGAGCATCAACAGTGGCGATTGCCATAGCATTGGAATCTTTGACCTCAAGTTTACGGTAGGCCTCAAACCATTTCGTGAACTGTGTAAAGGGATTATCTGAAATCTCCTGCTCGTCCAAAGAGTTGAACTTATAGGTTTCGCGTATGTTTTTTAAATCCATATGTCTAAATTAGTCTAATGAAGCAAAAGAACGCACCAAGCAAAGGATCACTTTTAATTTCCAAGCCACTTATTGGGGATGGGTTCTTTGAACAGAGTATTGTTTATTTAACCGAACACAACCATGAAGGTTCTATGGGCTTCGCATTAAATAAGGAAAGTCTTCTACTTGCGCAAGATTTCATCAATGACTTAGAGGGAAAAGACCCTATTGTTTTCGGAGGTCCCGTGGAGCAAGATGCCTTATTTTTCTTACACTCTTTTGATAACTTACCGGGCGCAACACTAATCACCAATGACATCTATTTTGGTGGAGATTTTGACGTTTTTCAAGAGGCCTTTAGAACCACTCAAAAACACAGTATTGAGGTTCGTTCACCTAAGTTGTTTTTAGGCTATAGTGGATGGTCTGAAGGCCAATTAGAACGTGAGATTGCAGACGGAACATGGATTGTTGTGAATCCGCCTTTAGAATTAGACCCGCTGAGTGTTCGTAAAGAGACTTGGAGAAAATATATGCTAGATCTTGGCGGTAACTATGCACTGTGGGCTAATTCACCAAAAGACCCCCTATTAAATTAAAGTGATCCTAATACATTTAATTTACGTTGCAGTAGTGCGACAAGTTCCTTCGCTTTATCTCCCTTATAGGTGTTCTTTCTGTATTTTTCGACCCATTGTACTCCGATAATGGTGTTAGTGAGCCAAATTTCATCAGCCTTTTGCAAATCGAAAGGGTTAATGCTCTCTTCCTTTACCTCCAAACTAATTTCTTTTGCCCAGTTCAATAGGTTCTTACGAAACACACCTCGTAATGCTCCATCCTCAAGAGGAGCAGTTCTAAGCACATCACCCTTTAAAACAAATACATTAGCTGCATTTGCCTCTACAAGCATTTTATTGTCGTTCACCATGAATACCGCATCTAAATTGTTTTCACGGGCGTAAATGCCTCCTAAGACATAAGGAAGGCTATTTGAAGACTTGATCGTAGAAAGTAGACCAGGCTGAATGTAATGGTCTTTAAACAGATCGACTGTTAAGCCTTCTTCTGCATGCACATAGTCGATTGATTCTAACTCTTCAAGCTCCATCCACCATACGGTAGATTGCTCTTCTGCTGGAGTGTACTTTCCATGTGCAACACGTACTACTTGAATTCGCAATCTGCCATTTTCAATAGCAACCTCCTCAGCCAAGCGTTCCGCCTGTTCGACAAAGAACTCAGGAGTGAAATCCATAGAAATTGGCATTCGAAGAATTCGCATTCCAGCCATCAATCTAAAATAGTGGTCTTCTATAAAAAAGAGCTTACCCTCTTGCATCTTAAGCGTCTCAAATACGGCGTCGCCATACATTGCGGCTCTTGCAATATCAGCACTAGGTAGGTCGGATTTTTCAATTATGACACCATTGTAATTGATCATAGGAACATGTTTTCAGCAAAATTAGGGCAAAAAAAATCCCTGCCAATAGGCAGGGATTATTAATAAGTTGTGCTATCGTTTATTTAACGGTAATACGTCTTACTGCCGTGCCTCCACGAGACTCGATCTTCAAGATGTATACTCCTGCACTCCAACTAGAAAGGTCTAACTCTTCAACAGCCGTAAGGCCTGTTTCAGCTAGAACGACACGACCTGTGATGTCATAAGCCGTTAAAGCGTCAATAACTGAACCGTCTTCAGATTCAATATGTAGTAAACCTGAAGCTGGATTAGGGTAGATGCTTAGCTCAAGAGTAACCTCTTGAATTCCCGCAGCTACACCTTCAGCTTGCAATACCGTTGCCATTCTAGGAACAATAAACGTCATCACAGTATCAATCCAAGCCATAGAAGTAGCCTTTACGTTTGGATTCGATGGATCCTGACCCGCCATTGGATCATTTGCATCGTACCAATTCCATGGAGAAGTATTGATAACCCACGGCTGTGTTGCGCTCGCTGGTGGAATTTCGATCGTGTAAAGACACTCTTCATTAGAAGGATTCGTACTCTGTTGATCTACCCATACTTGATCAGTATAATTTTCATTTAAGAAAATATCATTGTTACCCAAAGCATTTGCTGATTTAATCGCTGCATATGAACCGGATACACTCACCACTGGGAAAAAATTCTGACCAATTGGTACGTAGACCATACCAGTATCGTAAGGAGCAAAGAAATCATACTTACTATGAATACTGAGCATTGGGATATCCCCCGCTTCAAGCCAAGCACCATCTCCCATGGCTCCACCCATATTGATAACCATTAATACATCATCTGGCATACCCGCGTGATTCTCGTAGTTACGTCCAGTCGCAGAGTAGTCCATCGTTGGAAGACCACTTGCTGTAACACCAGTAACTGTGACAGCTCCACCGAAACCGTCTATACCTCCTGCGAATGCAGTATCGATATAAGGGTCACCTATGGAAACTGGTTGGCCAAACATTCCAATAGTATCTTGGTAAGCGAACTTGCTAGGACCAGCTACTTCAGAGTGCTTGTCAATAGTTGCGTATGCAAAAGTCAGGTAACCACCTGAACCTTGCCCAACCATAATCGTGTTACTCGCATTAATTCCGTAAGGATTGCCTGCGCCAACTTGTGTCAAGTTGAGGTAACGAACCAAACTTTTAGCATCTTGGATCGAGTAATATACAGCGAGAAGGTTAGTACCTCTTCTTAAGTCTAGATTAGTACTATTAGCTAGCCAACCTAAACGATAAGATGCGGCGATACTTACGTAGCCCATTCTTGCAAAACGGGTACACATTTCGACTACTGCACTATCCTCTTTTGTACCTAATGCAGATCCATTTACTCCCTTAGGTAGGAAAGAACCTGTGTGCCATACAATAACAACAGGTCGGTTAGTTACTGTATCTACAGCCGGTGAGGGCATATAGAAATCAGCATACAATGGTTGAATATTGGTTCCGCCTAAAAGAGCAGAATCAATGTATGGGTTGAAATTCACCCCATAGGCAACGTTAGACGATTTCACAACGTCTGATGCACTGAAGATTGGCGTAGTGTAACGTTGTGCAAACGCGCTACTTGAAATCAAAAGTGCAAAAACAAAAAGTGTAAACTTTTTCATAGGCATTTTAATAAAAAGGAAGGTTAATTAACTTGAATACTTAGATAGGCCAACCTTCCAATCAAAGGCCCTCCAAATACTTGATATACTTTATTATTTAATACATTACTCGCACCTATTTTGTAGGTTACGTTTACTTTCTTGTTATTCCGTGTATAGACTCGGTTCAATGAGATTTGGGCATCCATTAATCCATAGGAAGGTATACTTCCTGTAAATTGAGGTGAACCTTCAAACACGAATCCTTGAACCCACTTGTAATTAACTCCAGCCCCGAGCAGTTTGTCCTTGTCGTTACCAATTGGATAATTTCTAAAATTCCATCCTAGATTGAATTTATGCTCCGGTGTATTAAAAGCAGGCACAATAGGGTCATTCACATCTGAGGTCAATTTATTCCAACTATAATTTCCAGACAATGCTTGGTAATTACCAAAGAAAGTGTTTAGACCTATAGAAAATCCCTGAGTGGTAACCTGCTCAGTCGCATTTGCCGCGACTCTATAGACCTGAGCAGATTTTAAACGATCAATTGCCGTAGTACCTTCCTCTATCCTAGCTGCTATGACATATCCTATAAAGTCGTTGTAGTTACTGTAGTAATAGTTTGCATCCAAAAACAAACGTTTCCAAAGAGTCGCCCTGTAGCCGACCTCTGCTGTGCGCACTCGCTCAGGACTGATTCCATCGATATCGAAATAACCAAAGTCGTGCTGTAGACGCTGGTTAGCTGGTTTCTCTAAATATTCTTGAATATTACTTATAGTTACCACACTATCAAAACCGTTGAGATTACCTAGTAAAACTGCTCGACCCACATTGTAATTTAAGTACTGATCAGCAAGCGTTGGATTACGAATGGCGCTTGAAACACTAAACCTAAGCGTATGATCTTCGTTTAATTTATAGACTACTGAGGCAGCAGGTGATAATAGAGGTTTAAAATTTTGATTCTTATCCAAACGACCTGTGATACTCGTCTTAAGACGTTCATCCACGAAAAAATGTTCCCAACCTCCGTAAATACCGGCTTCGTAATTTCTTATCACAGCACCAGCTGTATCCGAGAAGATCGTTCCGGCACTGTTCGGTGCATATAACCTAACGTTACCACCCACTCTATACGTACCTGTCTCAGAGGCAAAAGTGCGCTCTCCTTGACTATGATATAAAGCAGACTTATCATAAAACCTACTACCACCTTCGGTAAATAGCGAGGAGGTGATATGGGTTTTTAGTTCTTCAAACTCAGAAGTACCGGGAGTTAGGTAATTTTTCACAGAGAAGCCATAAACTGCCTCCATGAAATTCATAACTGTGCTGTTCGTAGAATCATGCAGGGTATTAAAGAATTCCAAGTTTCGGTTAATCACTACATTCATCGAATCTTGAAAAGCCGCCACTGGCAATGAATTGGGAGGACATGAAGGTAAAGCACGGACTTGAGGTCTACTGAATATACTCCACATGGTACGGTATTGATTACTGTAAAACTGATCAGAAACTATACTATCCTGCATTCTTAGAGCAGTAAAATACGCATCATAACTATTTCCTGCATCTTCATGTGTCGCATAAGTCCGCCAAAACCACTTCCCTTCATTGCGCAGCTCTACTCTATTTTGAAGGAATAAAATATCTTTCAGGCTATATCTATTATCACCTTGATATACGGTGGTTCCTGCGCCAAAGTTAACCGCATAAATACCCGTTATATGTTCCGTGAATTTGTAATGAAGGGCCGTTGTGAGTTTAATATTCTCAGTATCGTAATCTACCAAGTGACGCTCCTCAATACCCGGACGATGAAACTTACCTAACCCTGCGTAGTACTTCACATCTCCACCGGCATCCCAATAATCTTCATCACCGTAACGATTAACGGCATCATAACCACCAGGATTTAACGGGCCATTCGCACTAAACGTCGTGGCATCCATATTACGTGCTTCCCAATCATCAGCTCTGAGAGCGAAGAGATTGATTTTGTAAGCGAACTTTTCATTTACTTTATCAGCCCACCTTACAGAAAGTTCAGTAAGGTTGCGCTCGCCTGCCTTAATTATTGAACTTATACCCGTAAACTTAAATGGATCCTTAGTTTGCATAGAAATCACCCCATTAAAAGCACTAGGACCATAGAATGCCGTACTCGCACCAGCAATCACATCCACGGAAACTATATCTAAATCTGGTGCACCTAAGAAATTTCCTAAAGAAAAGTTTAAGCCAGGGCTCTGGTTATCAACACCGTCTATTAATTGGAGGCTTCTCACAGGAGAAGTAGAGTTAAATCCGCGGGTATTAATTATTTTAAAACCAATACTCGCAGAAGTTAGATCTACTCCTTTCAGAGTTCCCAAATGATCATAAAAACTAATACTCGGACTTTCTTTAATAGCCAATACATCCATACTCTCTACAGTTAGGGCACTTTTCTGCTGTTGTGCACTTAACCGTTGTTGTACAACACTTACTTCCTTCAACACATTTCTATCCGGAACAAGTCTGGTGGTTACTTTTAAGGATGATGGAATACGTACTTTCTGGGTCTTAAAACCCATCGAAGTAATTTCAACCACCACAGGGGTAGACTGAATATCGATGGACCAGTTGCCATCAAAATCAGTCACTGTTCCTATGTTACTCTGTTTCCCATTGACCAACAAGCGAATCGATGCACCAATAATAGGTTCTTTTTTGTCGTCAATTACAGAACCACTAATCTGTGCGTTCACTTGAAAGACAAAAAATAAACTTAGAATAACTAAAAATCTCTTCATATCAGGTTGAAATTAAGTATATCCAGCAAATTAATAGGTGTAGAGGACAATTAATTTTACACACTATGACTCCGCGCGTCTTAAGCGATCATTAATCGCCCTTCCTAATCCTACTTCAGGCAACTCATGTGCCCAGATCACGTCAATATCAGCCTTGTCAAAAGAGCGTAGTGCATGAAATAATTTTGAAGCGACTTCGACTAAGACCTTTTCCTTACTAAGATTAATAGCAAAACTAGCTTTAATTTCTTTTCCAGAATACAGCAGTCCTATACGATCAGTATCGGTAGTGTTAAACTCGCTCAACAATTCCGAATAGGACTTAAATAGTCTCAATGGAATACCGGGATTGTAATGAGATGTTAACATTCCTGGCGCATTAGGTTTTGAAGAGCTCATTTGAAAGGGCAATTCACCCAACACTTCAGTAAGCTGCTCGTAGGGCAAACCACCTAGACGTAAAACTTTGGGTGTAATCCCGGAAAGATCAATGATAGTGCTCTCTATTCCGATATCGCAAGCTCCGCCATCCAATACTGCATCAATACGGGATCCTAAAAAATCTTCAACATGTTTAGCCGTTGTAGGTGATGTGTAGCCAAAAGGGTTTGCACTAGGAGCAGCTATACATAATCCGCTTTGCTTGAGTAATTCTATAGCAACAGGATGATTTGGAATTCTTATCGCCACTGTGGGATGTCCACTTGTTACTAAATCAGGGACAACGCTTTTCTTAGGTAATACCAAAGTCAAGGGTCCTGGACTAAATTTCTCCAAAAGAAAAATTGCCTGCTCGTTTAAGTAGGCAATGCTATGTGCTTGTTCTATACTAGAAACATGGACAATTAGTGGATCAAAGCTTGGTCGGTTTTTTGCCGCGAAAATTTTAGCTACAGCCTGTATGTTGAGTGCATCTCCCCCTAAGCCATAAACAGTTTCTGTTGGAATGGCCACTATTCCACC
>CAJWFD010000024.1 GCA_913031435.1 uncultured Cryomorphaceae bacterium | reverse complement strand
CACCTCTACACCAAACATAACCTCATGAAACTATTGAGAACGCTACTTTGGGCCATGGTCCTTGTACCAGCACTACTAAGTGCTCAGCCTACGCAACAAGAAGCTCGGAAAATGGCCTATGCTGAGGCAGAGCGCCAAGGGGTTGACCCAGCAGAACTTGAAACACGTCTCCAGGCCCGCGGCATCAATACCGCTACCCTTACTATGAGCGATATTCCACGTGTTCAGCTTATCGTTGAAGAGGAGATTGCCAAGATGAAGGCGGAGCAAAGTGCTAGTGCATCTGTGGAACAAGCCGTGGAAAGCGGTGCCATTAGTGGTACAGAGATGTCCTCTAGAGGCGGCGAGCAAAGCGAGGCCAGCATTCAAACCACCACGACAGAACTCGCCACAGAAGCTGTGGAAGTGGTGAAGACCAAAGTAGACAGTAAAACGCCAGTGGAGGTAAGAATTGATGCGGACCAGGCCAACTCCATGGTCTTTGGAAAGCACATATTCACGAACGGATCTCTCAGCTTGTATGAAGTCAGCAAGGATTACATTCCTAACGACTCCTACATATTAGGCCCTGGTGATGTGGTGACCGTAAGCATCTTTGGAAAATCACAAGCAGATTTACAATTCACGATCAAGCCGGACGGATTTATAGAGCCTGCAAACTTGCCTAAGATTTATTTGAAAGGCATTTCATTAGGTCAGGCGCGTGAGGTAGTACGCCGCAGGTTGCAGAACTTCTACCAGTTTGATAAGGGTCAGTTTGCCCTTACCCTCACCACTTCGCGTACGCTCACCATACAGATCACTGGTGCCGTGGCGCAGCCTGGTACCTACACCCTGAGTGCTTACAATACGGCGTTTAATGCCCTTATTGCGGCAGGTGGACCTAGTAAGCTGGGAACGGTGCGTAACATTCAGGTGATTAAGGGCGGACGCGTGAAGGAGCTGGACGTGTATGAGTACCTGTTCAATCCTAAGAAACAATCAGACTACTACTTGCAGAACAACGACATCTTGTATGTGCCATTTATAGGTGACTTAGTGGAGGTGAAGGGATCTGTGAAACAGGTAGGTGTTTTTGAGATGAAGGAAAAAGAGACCTTTAGAGACCTGCTTACCTATACCGGTGGGTATTTGAGTGATGCGCTAGAGGATGAGATCCAATTAGTACGTAAGAATAAAGAGGGTTCTTTTGTGAAGGAATATAGCGCGAAGGAATTGGCCAAGTTAACTTTTGAAGATGGTGATAAAATCATCATCGCCACACAAACTTCAGATAAGAAGGATTATTTAAAGATTACAGGGTGGGTTGACTATCCCGGGATTTATGGGATACGTGATTATCCCACGCTAAAGGAGGTTTTAGACAAAGTAGGTTTACGCACACAAACCCGCTTGGATGTTGGCTATCTCACAAGGCTAAACAGTGATGGCACGACTGAGCTACTTTCCTTCTCTTTAATTAATGTTCTAGAAGGCAGCGTGAATATGATGCTTCAAGCAGAAGATCAAATCACCATTTTAGACCAGCGAGACTTCGTAGATAGAGCAACGGTTAAAATAACTGGAGAAGTACGTAATCCCTCGAGCTATACGATCGATAAAAATGTTACTGTTCCCGCACTGATAGACCTAAGCAATGGGCTTACTCCTGAAGCCAAGATAGATATCGCCTATATCTTTAGATCTCACCCGGATGGGGAGACTGAGGTAATCTCTGTTTATTTAGACGATGGGAGTTTTATGTTTCAGGACAAGGACGAGCTGCGCATTCTCTCTAAAAAAACGTATTTCGATGGAGCGGTTATCAGCATCTCTGGCGAGGTTAAAACACCTTTAGAAATGCCTTATGATGTTGACATCACCCTAGCAGAAGTAGTAGAGCTGGCAGGAGGTATGACCTTTGCTGGGGACTCTAATCAGCTCATGGTTTACCGCATGTCCTTTGATGGCATGGACATTGGAACACTTAGCGAGGTTCCGTTGAACCTTGAACGAGATGGTGAGTTTATCTTTATGCCTTTTGACGCACTCGTTGTGAGACGTAAAACCGGATTTGACTTCCAGGAGTTTATTTCAATTAATGGAGAAGTACTCTATCCGGGTCGCTATGCCATTCGTGAAGGAGAGACTGTAAAGGATGTTATTCGTAAGGCTGGTGGGTTAACTAAGGGGGCGTTCCCTGAGGCGGCCTCTTTCATTAGACAGGGAAAAGGTCGTGTTTTTATATCCATAGAACGTATTCTACGCAACAAAGCGAGCTATGAAAACATTGAAATGCTTGCTGGTGATCAAATCATCATCCCATCAAAAGATTTGACCGTTGAGATTAAACTAGCAAACACAGAAGCAGCAGAGTATGGTGTTTTCAGTACAGATTATTCCCGTGAGAGCGTTTACGTGGCTTATGTAGCGGGTAAGAATGCAAAATGGTATGTAAAAAACATGGTGGGTGGCTATGGTGATAACGCCAAGCGAAACAAAACTAACGTGGTCTATGCAAATGGGACCGTTAAGGATTTCAAGATGTTCAGGTTAGCTTACCGTTATCCTAAAGTTCGTGCAGGTTCTACCATCGTAGTAGGTAGCAAACAGGTTCTAGAGGAAAAGGATAAAAAAGGTTGGCAAAAAAGTGATTTCGACTGGCAAGCTTTTTCCGGTAACATACTCGCTCAAGTAAGTGCTGTCTTTACGGTGGTGGTTCTTGCCAATCAATTGTAAGTAAGTACCTTTTCTACAGGACGACTTTCCTAGTCACCTCTAAGCACAAAAACCCCGCTTCACAGCGGGGTTTTTTGTATCCAACAGGTTTAATAAGCACGGAATTCTGCAAAGAAGTACCTCGCTTGCTAACAAAACGGATAATAAATCCTACCCCTCTTCCACCTTTAACGGTTTATCTAATTGATTTACAATCCTTTTCGTGTCCAGGCCGTCGTAACAAAATATTATAAACTGTGAGCTTATTTATGCGTCCCCTCATATTGCAGTAATTATCATTGTCGCTCATATTAATCATCTTACGTTAAAGCATGAGAATAGTTCTAATTACATGCTGGCTTCTTATTGGGCTAAGCAGTCAGGCCCAAAACTTGAAGATTAAATCCAACTACCAAGACAAGGGTGCTAGAAATCTTAGTTTTAAGACGTCGAACATCAAAGGCTCCTTGAGCGCGACAAATGCGAAGTTGAAGGTTAGACTTAAGAACCTTTCTAGCGAGACCGTGATCATAAATGCTGCTAACTGTTCTCTTGTTGATAAATCCGGACGAGGAACACAGCTGTGTGCTGGCGATCTAGCCTTAGAGTCAGGAAATTCTATAACCCTGTTGTTTGAGAACTGCTCTGCACGAAACTATAATGAAGGTCTTTTTGGGCTCAAAAATTTCTATTCAACTAAAAGTCAATTCAAGGAAGACTCCTTTTTCCTTAAGAACAAGGAGTTCATTCTCGATATTAGCGGAGAGCGAATACTTTTTTATACTGATTAATACGCTTCTACACCGCTTTTAACGAAGGTCACAGGAAAGAGCTTTGCGGAAAGAGAAAATGCCTCCTAGGGCATTCGCACAATAAATGCTGGAATTCCGTTAATCCGAGTCGGCTGAAGATCAGGCCATACGGCGTCTGGACCTTGAGTTTTCACAAGCTCCGTAGAAAGTATAATACCGTCTTCTGGGCATTCATCAGACAACACTCTACACGTTTTAAATACATCTCCCCACAGGTCTATGACCGCTGGAGCATTCTTATATACTTCACCCGTCGCAACACCTACATGGATGCCTATACGAGGAGATATTTTGAGGTTATGTTTTTTGTTCAGTCGCTCTACAATAACATGCATTCGCTGCGCAGCTTTCAGTGCAGAAGCGGGGCTTGCATCGCCTTGACCGTGCCCGCCAACAGCAATAAAATTATCGCCATCTGTCCGGAACACCTCAAGTCCATATTGCTCAATCTCCACCTCAAAAGACTCCAGGTAATCCGTTAGGATGGAGAAGACTTTATCTGGAGAGGTCTCAGAAACAAATCTTCCAAAATGAGAAAAACGTGAGGTTAGCACAATTAAATCCGGGTACGTTATTTCGTGTGCCGTCTTTCCGCTTATCACCACTAGCGCATCAGGGGTCAATTCCTTCAACAATTTCTCTTCCTTTTCTTTGAGACATTCTAACTCGGTGATGGTTTTTAATCTCGCGCGTCTAATCCGTAGAGCTCTTCTCATCGCTACCAATGCGAGCAGCAATAGCAATGCTTGGATAACGAGGTTTCTACTCTGCTTTCTTAAAGTCGATTTAACATAATCTGTCTCTGTTACAGTATCCGCTAACATATCGTATCCTATGCGCCCTACAAGGTTCTGCAGTGCCTTCGCGCTGTTCTTTTCCAACGGGATAGCCCCGTCATTCGTAATACTAGCCTTAACATACGCTTTATCTAACGCTAATATTTGATCGTATACCACTTTAACGGAATCCGGGTGGACTAATCTGTAATACCGCAGCAGCATGAATTGGGCGTTACGATGAGATTCCCATTGCTTCTTGGTCTCCTGAATTCGATCAATCACCTTTTCCCTTAGCCGTATCTCGTTCTCTTCTGTTCTGGGGAGTACAAGTTTATTCATTAAAAAAACCGACTCAGGGCCACGTTCCCACTCTGTCAAAGTGAACTCTGCCTTAGCCCATTCCGTTAAATTAAATAATTCTCGGGTTTCATTTATACTAGAGACCTCTGCTAATGATTTGTATGCTCGAGAGAACCCTGCTGTGTCATTAAGCTCTATGAGCGCTGGAATAGAATAAAACAATGGATACCACCAATTAGGGCTGTCTAACTTTTTAAACGTAGCCTGCGCACTGTCATAAGCCAAGACGGCAAGCTCGTAATCTGCATTCTGGGTATGGATATTTGCCATTTGATAATACACTGCCGCACGCAGCCTTGGTTGGGCGTCTTTAAGAGCATACTCCGCAAACTTTAAGCTCCGAGAGTAGTCCATCAGGTTATAGAAGATCACAGAGAGTCGATCTGCAACAGCTCCTTCATATTTACCTAAATCATACTCCCGGTCGTAATCATAAGCTTTATTAAGGTAATAGGCAGCAGAATCATAACGGTCAGAAAAGATAAATGCATTCCCAATGGTATATAGCGCTCTATATTTCATTTTAACACTGTCAGATGGCGTCCAAGAGTGTGCGTTTTTTAAAGTAGCTACATACAATGCCAATTCTTTTCGCTTGTCCAAGGTCTTATAAGCCGTGAAGTACTTCAATGCTTCTGAGCTAGAGTCTACTTCCGTATTAGGCTTTATGGACGAGCTGATAAGTGTCTCCTGTGGCTGCGAGAAGGACCGAAGCGGATATCCGCAAAGTATTGTGATCATCAGGACTAACCTCATACCACCGTTATTTTCGTCATGGAACATTCCAGTTCTGGAACAGACAAAAGTTCCTGGATTTTGTAGTTTTCACTCTGTCCTAAAAAACTTCTGACTTTATCTGTAATCCAAACTTCCCCTGGCGCACCTTGAGAAGAGCATTTTGCAGCTTCATCTATAGCCAACCCTAGCGCATCTACCCTTATGGAAGAGGTGCCTAAAGCGCCAAAAACAACATCTCCAAAGGATATTCCAGAACGAATTGACGCTCCAAGAACGAGTTTATTCGACACCATTTCAAGAGAAGAAACATAGGACATCGCACGCTCAAATTGTTGTACCGGGATAAGTTTATGAGACTTGCATCCGCTCAACATTCGATCTCCAGATACTCTTATTCTCACCAGGCCATTTGCCGCTAACAACGCTCGATTTTCTTTAGATATGGCCTCTTTAATTTGCCTCCTATCTATGCCTGGAGGTAAAGGGTTTGGCAGCAGTAGTTCTACTATTACAATGAGCGAATCTCCCCAAATCACAGGTGCTATCTCTCCTGTTTCTATATATTCTTGAATGGACTCCGGCGGCAACATTTTTGCTAAAATCGCGCCTTGTTTTGACTTCTGGTTTTCCAGTGCTTTCCCCTTTTTAATATGTCTAAAATTCTCAGTGAACACATAAATAAGCGTGAACAGAAAGAACAGAAGTAGAACAATCATTACATATTCCGCATTCTGAAGGTCTGCAGCCCGCTGTTGGGTCTCCTGGAATTTAGCTAGCTGTTCATCTATGGGCTTGAACAGATCGTCCATTAAAGATTTATTGGTCCAGGTCTTCTCAATAACGAACTGTTGGCTCTCGCGAATCTCACGCTCGTATTCTTGATTAGTAACTAATGAACCACTCTGGGCGGTGACCACCACGCTGATAAATAAAGCAGCAAACAGGACGATAAATCGGTTAAAAAAATACATTTAAATACACCTTAGATCTGAAGGTTTAATATAGCTCTAATCTAGCAACCCTTCACGCGCTGCATACATCAGGCTATTACAGGCAAATGCATTGCAGAAATTCCCTATTCTATTTTTCAAGTAAAACATTGTTTTTCCGCGACACTCATTCTGTCAGCATCTTCTAGTTTTTCACAATTGTAGGACACTATGTCAAAGGATTGATAAGTTGATTGCAATTCAATTTATAACCCTTAAAACAATTACCAATGAAAAAAGTCTGGATAGCGGATCATGGTTCTATAAAAAAACCCGGCACTAGGCCGGGTTACAAAAGATGTTCAATGTTGACGTTACATCAACTGTATGTCCACTCTAATCAAGTTTTTAAACTCTTCTAAGCGTGCGTTTATTTCTTCCGTAGTAAGGTTCGCAATGCGCTCCGTCCCAAATTTCTCCACCGTAAAACTTGCCATAGCTGATCCCCAGATCACTGCACGCTTCATGTTTTCGAAGCTGATGTCATCCGTTTTAGCAATGTAGCCTATAAAGCCTCCAGCAAAGGTGTCTCCAGCTCCAGTGGGGTCAAAAACATCTTCTAAAGGAAGTGCGGGCGCGCTAAATATTTGATCTTCATGAAAGAGCAATGCTCCGTGCTCTCCTTTCTTGATGATGAGATACTTGGGGCCCATTTTCATGATCTTCTTAGCACCTTTCACAAGACTGTATTCGCCACTCATTTGACGAGCTTCCTCATCGTTGATGGTCAGAACGTCCACGCCCTTTAGTGCTTCTACTAGATCATCCCAGCAGTTGTCCATCCAAAAGTTCATGGTATCAAGCACCACTAATTTTGGTCGATTAGGAAGCTGGTCTAAAACCTGTTGTTGCACCGCTGGCAAAAGGTTTCCAAGCATTAAGTAGCGACAGTCCTTAAATTCCTCAGGAACTACCGGATTAAAATCAGCCAATACATTAAGCTGCGTATCAATTGTATCACGGGTGTTCATGTCTTTATGATACTTGCCGCTCCAGAAAAACGTTTTACCATCTTCGATAATTTGAACCCCTTTAAGGTTTGCGCCCTTAGACTTCAATAAGTCTAAATGCTTCTGCTCAAAATCAGCACCAACGACACTGACCACATTGCTATTAGGCACATGGTAACTCGCTGATAACGCGATATAAGTCGCTGCACCACCTAAGATTCGATCTGTTTTTCCAAAAGGAGTTTCAAGCGCATCGTACGCCATGGTTCCCACGGTAAGTAAGCTCATAAGATTCAATTTTAAAGGGGCAAAGGTAGCTCGCATATTCGCACACTCCAAGCCTTGTTTACGTTTTCACGCATACACTTTTTACGCACAAAAGCCCCTCTACTTTTTTGAAGTAGCGGGGCTAAGCTTGATCTAAAGTTGTTCTCTATTTCAGATAAGGGACCTTTACACAGGATGTTTCCCTAGTTTAATACGAAAAGCGAAAAATATTGGGCTAAGTATTGCGAGCATTTCTAAGTTGACGTATTATTGCACCCCCGTACGAAAGTTCAGGGAAACATAACCTTCCTCCTTAGCTCAGTTGGTTAGAGCATCTGACTGTTAATCAGAGGGTCCTTGGTTCGAGCCCAAGAGGAGGAGCATCACAAAAGCACTTGTTAGAAATAGCAGGTGCTTTTTTATACCCTATCTGTAATGGCTTCGCTAACATCCATTAACCAAAGTGACTGGTTAGACTTACTATAAGTTATGAAACTTACACGATACTTTAAAGATTCAATGTGTCACTTTACCAAACCTTAATACTCACCGTAAGCTATATCTGAGAAGTATAAACTGATTTCATTGAGCGGGGGGATTGTTCTATATTTTTTATTCTATCCAAAAGCTTCCAATAGAATATGTCTTTGCCTTCCCGCTGATTATTACTCTATCTTTTTTATTCTCACACAATAATTTCCCAAACCTATCGGAAACCTGTGCTGCAACTAATTTATTTTTTCCCAGTCTTAATGACCAAAAAGGAACCAATGAACAATGTGCTGAACCCGTTACGGGGTCTTCCAAGATGGATGCTTGTGGTGTAAAAAACCTCGATACAAAATCACACTTTTCCCCTCTTGCGGTAACAATTACTCCTCCTTGGCCAAGATTTATTTGGTCAAACAGTTGCCTATTAATTTTGATGTTCTTTATTTCTTGCTCGTTGTCGTAAACCAAAACATAATCTCTTGCTTTATACACTTCTTTAGGCTTGATATTTAACGACGCTTCAATAATATCTGGCAATTCGACAATTGTTGGCATACGACTGGGGAAGTCTAAACAATACAAATCGTCTTTTATAAGAACAGTTAAATCTCCACTCAATGTTTCAAAATATATTCGGTCTTTAGGATAATTTAAAATTGATTTTAGACAATGTGCTGTAGCAAGTGTTGCGTGACCGCATAAGTCCATCTCGATTTCTGGAGTAAACCATCGCAAGTGAATTTTATCTCCTATGGGTACGAAAAATGCCGTTTCTGCGACTGCATTTTCTTGAGCGATTTTTAGTAGTATATCATCAGACAACCAATTGTTTAAGGGAACAATACAGGCAGGGTTACCGCCAAATATTTTATCAGTAAATGCATCAATTTGATATAATTCTAATTTCATTTCTTGTCGCTTTATCCTAGTATTGACAGATATTTCTTGACCTAATTGATGATATCCGATTTGGAATTAATTATGTCATCGATACTCATTAGTCCTCCACATCCAACTGCTTCACTTCTAATCACTTCAAATATCTTAGTGATACTTTCATGTCGCTATGTTCCGTTACCTGCTGTAGGGGAACAAAAAAGCCCTTTCCGAAGAAGAGGCTTTTTATCTTACTGTAAGATGTTTGTTCAACTATTCTTTTATCGCCTCTGTCTCAGGTTTTTGGGGAGCGGGTATTGCTCTTTCGTAAACGTAGAACATTTTTACTTTTCCATCCACAATTAGTCCATCGTGGACCTGGGCGGAAGTTACTTTTATGCTATCAAGGGTTTGAGTAACATCGTGCCCAGAAGTTACCCATTGGCGATTCTCCCCATCTTTAACTATCACCTCATTGGCAATAAAGTAATTACTTTTCCAAACAGGATTATTTGCTGTAAACCAATCATTTAAAAAGGCGATGTGGTTGTCTGAACCCTCTATAAATTCTCCACCTGGTCCCCAAATTTTAATATCCTCTGCATTTAGTGACGCAATCGCATCCAAATCTTTATTGTTATGTGCTTGAACATAGTCTTCCCAAACACTAACTGTAGTTAAGGGTCCTGCAATAAGCTCGCGCTTTTCACCTTCCTCAGAAATGTCGTAACCAATAACGGATTTGCTATCGTTTTTTTCAGTTTGTGTTGTAGTACACGCAACTACACTACCTGCAACAAGAAATAATAAATACTTTTTCATACTAGTTTATTTAGTTCGCGATTAAGATACTGAATCTACAGTGGTTTTCTGTTTCATTCGGACTTTACAACTCTGGCAAGTCCTCAACATCCAGCTGCTATTTATTATCAATAAAAAGCCCCATCCGAAGAAGAGGCTATTCGCTTAGGTTTGATATGACAGCTTAACATTAGTCTAACCAATAGCTTGAGTAGAGAACCTATTTATTAGTTTGAGGTCTTGATAATAACAGCTCCTCTGAATTGATTAGGTGGTTGGGCTGTTGGCTCTTCAGGAGCTATAGCTTGATTCAACTTATCGGCTACCATTTTGAATTGTTTAATCGCCCTAAGCTCAAAAGCTTGCTTATTACCAATATTGGAAAAAAGATATATCGCTGTTGAACCGCTGACAGTACCTAAAGCCATAAGCGCATAACCTGTCGGGGGGTGGTAAAACTCCAAAAAGCCAGGTCCGTCGTCGGTAAGAAAATCTTCACCTAATACAAAGCCACCTAAAGACACAAAACCAGTTGCAGCACCTCCCAGAAAGTTAAGACTGTTCCTAATAAACCCAAGGTTTGATTTTTGAGCTAAACGCAGACATTTCTTAGCTTTACGAAGATTCCACTCTCCAACATTATATCGTTTCGTTAAATCATCAATCTGTTCCATTGATAATTGTTCTCCATTCTGAGTGAAGGTTCCTTTATCATATTCAACATAGTCTTGGCTGTAAGCAGAGATTGATATGAGTACTGCTGCAATGATAGTTAGTAGTTTCATAGGTGCATTACTCATTAGATGAGTGGGCTGAAGGCCGACAATAGAATCAAGCACTTGTTAGAAATAGCAGGTGCTTTTTTGCTTTATAACTCTTTTTCTTTTGCACGGTTTTGTCAAAAGGCTATTCCTTTTCAATCGACATAGCTGCTGAAATGTTTTTAAATTTTACCTTTTGTCTAAAAAACTCACGAATGCCCTCATTAAAAGATATGGTTTGATGGCCCAAAGCCCTTTGCTGATCAGATATTAATCGCATCGAACGCCAATGGTGTTTATAGGCTCCATACCGACTTATTAGCGTCCCCTCTTTTATATAAATATTAAGCGGCTGTGATTTAACCCCATTATGCTCGATTATTATAAAATCGCCGTTCAACAGGTCCTTGGCGCTATTCGCCTTAATGTCCATTCGTGTAAAACAAATCCCCGCTTGCGCATATAATTCCTCAACAAGGAACTTTTTAAGTTTGTTATGATTGATGGATTCATTGATGCTATGAAAAGAGCTCCCATTACTAGCATTTCCAACATAATCCAAAATAACAACTTCGCCTTTTTCTACAACTGTATTTAGGCTATGTAATAAACGTCTTTTGACCTCGTCACGTCGTATAAATTTATTTTTCAACGTGGCGAAGTTAACGAGCTCATCTAAAGTACTTTGCCCATCCCCAATAACTCTGGGGTAACGTTTTTCTATAATGGACACTTCCGATGTACCTGTTTCGGGATAGTAATAGAACATAACTCCAAACTCCATGGCCCGTTCTACAAAGGACTCAATACGAACAGCCACATTACCCGATATTGACATGTAAGTGTTAAGCTCTAAAAGATTATTACACTTCTTTATTCCAAGACCCCCTACTCCCATTTCGGGTTTAGCGATCACTGGAAAATCTATTTCTTTTGGCAACTTCTCAATACACCCTTTATGAGAAAAGCCTTTTGGTACAATTCTAGGACTCAGATTGCTTAACAGTTCTGATTTATTGTCTAGAAATGCTCCAGAATAAAACATTGACGGATTGTTTACCGTATAAAAAAAGAACCGTCTAGAAACTATTGAATTCCATATATGAAGAAACGCGCCAAAACCGTAACAAAACCAAACATCTCTTTTAGATATCATATAAATAAAAGTAAATACTTACTCGTAATCAGTACTAGTGCGATTGTAGTTAGTAGCTTCATAGGTGTATTGGTTTATGCTTACTGAAAGATAACGCGAATGAAATCTCTTCCTAACTCATATAATCTCACTTTTAGATATATATACCTTCTGTATCTAACAACAATTAGTTCAAGACGCGTTTTTTGTCTCAGTAACGAGAATAGTTACAACTCTGGCACAATATCTTTAAGAAAATCTGCTTTACCAATCCTTACAGGATTAATTTTTAATCCTGTTCTATGTCTTAGATCACTTAATAATTCTTTTTTGTTTTCAGGTTTAATCGAATAACGCTTTTTTTATCCTTGAAAACGCAGTCAGCTCTTTTCGATTTTTCGTGTATAAATAGTCGCGAATTGGTGGTTTCAACACAAGCTTCAAATGATAAAAAATAATCTAAAGACGAGATTATTTAAGCATTTTCGATTCATCACCAAAAGCTATCTTAGCTTCAAATGCGTGTACCTTATTCTTTTCTAAGCTTTCTGTTTCCCATGATCTTGATGGGACAAGCCTACATTCATCCCGAAAATAATAAAGCTTTTTTACAAACTGAAGTTGCAGAGGTACATATCACTGTTTCTCAAAGTGATCTCAATACATTGGTCGGGGATAGCCTATTTAGCGACCATCACTTTCCTGGGGTATTTCGCTATGAAAGCTCCTTCTTTTCAGATACTATTCAAAACGTAGGGTTTCGTGTTCGAGGCAACACCTCTCGTAATGCCAAAAAGAAAGGGTTTAAAGTCTCTTTTAATGAATATACGACGGGTCAGAAATTCAAAGGTCTTGAAAAGATGAATCTCATAGGGCAACACAATGATCCGTCACTTTTGCGGTATTGGACCAGCCTATTCCTGCTCAACAAACATGACCTTATTGCCTCAAGAGCAAGTTTCGTTAAGCTATTTATAAACGGTGACTATCGCGGGATATACCTCAATGTCGAACACATTGATGATGAATTTCTACAAAAGAGATTTATCGATGATGATAAGGGCAATTTATACAAGGCCAGCTGGGGTGCGGATTTGAATTATTGGGGTGCAAACGCCAGTTCATACAGCGGCGTTTACGAATTGAAAACCAACAAGGATTCAAATGATTACGGCGCATTTATCTCGTTTTTAGACTCCCTCAATAACCTCAGCGATGCCGATTTCCCTTGCTATATAGAGCGAAATTTTGAGGTCAATCATTACCTCAAGACATTAGCAGCAGAAGTAATCGTAGGACACTGGGACGGCCATGCCTACAACAAGAATAATTTTTACCTCTATCGACAGCCTTCCAACGGTAAGTTTGTCTTTATTGAATATGATCTAGACAACACCTTTGGGATAGATTGGTTTGGGATAGATTGGGCGAACAGAGACCTAAACGAATGGCACGAAAGTAACCGCCCGCTGGTTGAACGGCTTCTTGACATTCCTTATTACAAAGACGTCTTTAATGCACATCTGGACACCATACTTACCGATTTAGATGCCTTTAATTGGTACTCTATTTTAGAGACAAAACAGAACCTGATTAAAAGTGCTGTGCAGTCAGACACCTATTACCGCAAAGATTATGGGTTCCAATTTTCGGATTTCTTAGACGCTCTTGACGATAATTACGGCGCCCATGTGAAAAAGGGACTCGCCGAATATCTAGATGAGCGAATCACAAGCGGCCTAAACCAATTCAATTGGATAGGTAACCTAGAATCACCTTGCGATGAGTTGCCCATCGAGCCGGAGCGTCAAATCATTAAGATTGTTGACTTTATTGGTCGCGAAACCCAGTTTAGAACAGACATTCCACTGATCCTAATGTACGATGACGGCAGCGTAGAAAAAGTGATGGTCTGGGGAAGTTAAATTCAAAGTACCCCTCCGTTTGCAGTAGGAGCTATATAACGCAATCTGTATTGGCTTAGCTGTTTGAACTACTGTTATGGTACTCTTCCACCAAACGCATTACAGCCTTCACTAAATCTTTCGTTTCCAGAAGAAGGTTAAAGTAAAGTGCGGTATTCTTTGGGCTAACTTCTTCTTTTCGAGTTCTTGCTATTTGCACGTCTATTTTTTCTGATATCAACGCAAGAATTGAATTTTCTTTTTCTAGACAAGTACTCAGATCACTAAAGTTCTGTGCTGTAAACGCTTGTTCCACCGAAACAAGTATCCCATTAAACATACTTTGGATTTCATTCAAATCACTAATCTGACTCTTACTTAATGGCTTGTGGTTATTGTCGATGTGCTTGTAACTCTTTTTTGCAATAAACTCTAAGGATTGTACAACATCAGTCAAATTCGCGAGAACCATGATATAGAAGTTAGAGCCACGAACGCTCGTTTCGTCAAGGTTCTTGATAAAGTAGAATAAGTGATTGCGCAAGGATTCTACTTCTTCTTCGAATGTACCTATACGTTTGCGCATTTTTTTCAATGCGCCAGAATCTTGGTTCGACAGCCCGTCTACAATACCATTGAAAATTCTAGTAGTACGATACATCGATTTCGCAACATTATCGGCACTTTCTTCAATAATCTCCTGTACGGTATGACTAGCAGATTTTTTTAATGAAGTATGGTCCGATTGTGCATTAGATTTCTTCTTGTGGCTCAAATAATTCCGAACAACTAAAATACCGGCGAATAGCAATAGGATTGCAACAGCGGCACCACGTCCCATGTAAATAATGTACGTTAAGATACCTGCGAATGTGAACGCACTGAACGCCGTAAAGAACCATCCACCTATTACGTTGAGAACACCGGCTACGCGATAAACTGCACTTTCTCTACCCCAAGCGCGATCCGCGAGTGATGTCCCCATAGCTACCATAAAAGTGACATAAGTAGTAGATAACGGAAGCTTCATGCTTGTGGCAATGGAAATTAAAATTCCTGCAACCGCAAGGTTGATAGATGCGCGAATCATGTCGAAGGCTGGAAGTGCCTTAGCTTTTTCCTCAGAAATTTCAAGTGCAGGTGTCTGGAAACTGTTTGTTATTCTGGCTTGAACACTAGAGGGTAAAATAGAACTAATAGCGTTTACAAGTTTAGTTGACCCTTTTACAATAGTTCTAGATAAAAAGTTGGGCTGGAAACGCTCACTACCATCTCCCTGACGAGATAAGTCTATAGAGGTGTCTGAAACAGTACGTGCTTTCTTGGAGAAAGCCAAGGTTACCACCATGATACTTCCTGCAATGAAGAGTAGAGCCGGTTCTGTAGGAACCTTTTCTGACAATATCTCCATAGAGAACTCTGAGGCGGGTATACCGGATACAGACCAAGCTTCGTAGCTATGGTAAGCCGCCATTGGAACCCCAATAAAGTTGACCAAATCATTTCCCGCAAAGGCTAACGCCAATCCGAAAGTACCAAGACCAATTACGATAACAAGTACGTTGATCTTGAAGACCTTGTCAATGATAAACATTAAAAGTGTCCAAAAGGCTAGCATCGATGCAATGATTAGAAGAGTATTCTGCTCTAAAAAACCTTTTATATCCCCATAGAAAGGTGTGCCTTTAAGGCCTTTGAAGAATATAAAGTACCCGATTGCCGTTAAACAGATGCCTGCGAAAATGAAACCAAAGTTTTTTACCTTTTTCTCGTACTGGAAACTAAATACCAATCTAGAGACCCATTGAACAATCATTCCCACAGTAAAGGAGATGACTACAGAAAGTAGAATACCTGAGATGATCTGTTTCGCCTTTTCAGTATTAATGTAATTGGATAGATCAGCTGCCGTTTCGGTATCGGACATGCCGATTTTTATCAATGCCATTACAACAGCAGCACCAAGTAAGTTAAACACTATGGATACTGTGGTCGATGTAGGCATGCCTAGGGTATTGAAAAAATCTAATAATAGAATATCTCCAATCATGACCGCCATGAAAATGAACATGATCTCATCAAAATAAAATTTAGAGGGCACAAAGATTCCTTTTCTTGCTACCTCCATCATGCCGCTAGAGAATACGGCACCTACAAAAACGCCTAAGCTGGCAATAATCAAAATATTCCTGAATGAAATGACTTTAGAGCCAATCGCTGAATTCAAGAAGTTTACTGCATCATTACTGACACCTACAATAAGATCGACAACTGCTAAAATTACCAGTGCGAAGATCATCAAGTAAAATATACTGTCCATAGTGTTTAAGTTTCTTAGGGCTAATCTACGCCCACAATGTTATTTGAATGTTAAGTTAGAAATGCAATTCAAATCCTGTTCTGAAAATGATTGCGTCGCTTTCCCCATTTTTAGTCGAGTAGCTAATATCGCTTTGGACCTTTAGTTTATGACCAACGACAAATTTATTCAGACCAAGCGTGTACATGGTAACTGGAGAAGCACCCGTTACGTCAGCATAGTTGAGCGTTGTATAGCGACCTGCAACTTCTATTTTTTCTGAAATAAAGTAACCCATTGCCATGTTAATGGCACTTCCTACTGAAACTATATCTCCAGTTTCTGTTCCGTTCAATTCCACCGCAACTGGGTTTGTAGCAATACGACTTGCATATTCCGCCATCATAGAAAACCCTTTATATTTCAGAACTAGATCAATAAACTGTGTCGTAATATTCGTTTGATATAGTGAGCCGTCTGTAAGAAACATGTAGTCTCCCATGTTGGATCTTGTTTTTGAGGCATCTCTATTGAAGTCGTAAGTATAAGCCGCCATTATTTTCAGCTTTCCTTCTCTAACTGTAGATGAGCCCATGTATTCGCCTTTTTTGGTAAAGCTACCTAGAGGAAATAATTCTACACGCCCTGTATATTGAAGACCACCCTCATTACCCGTCGCAATATTTCTACCTTCTCCTTGAGAGATTGCAAGTTTTTCTTTGGAAATAAATTGTCCACCAAGTTTCGTTATGTGACGTATCTGTATCCCCAAGTCGCGATCAATGTTAAACTTACTGTTCAGTAATGAACGATCCACGAGTTGTAAATTGGCAGAGGAGATTACACGCTCAACATTGCCGGGAAGTTTTGTTTGGCCCGCCCAGAGTTCGAAGCCCGGTGCAAATTTCCATCTAATGACTGCGTCAAGAATATATCTCGGAGCATTTTTTGTGAACGCATTAGCACCTGACATATCGTTATTTGAAAGACCAAATTCCATTTTGTATCCAATGCTTGGATGAACAACCCAACCGTCAAACTTAAATCTTGAACGACGTACCAAAAAGTCATGATCTACGGGCGCTAAGCCATCGTCAGTAAAATCACTTGTTCCGTAATAACGTACTTGAAATCTTGGTGCAAACTTTACGCTGAAACTGCTGTCATCCGCAACATAGTTCAACAAACCATTACCAAAACTTATTTCATTTACGCCTTGCTGCGCTGACAGTTTAAAACTGCAAAGCATAATGATGGCAAACGCAATACTCTTTCGTGCACTCATAATGTTTATCAATATGATGTAAAGGTGTAGACTATTCGCTGATTTTCTGTTACGGAAAAGGTAAGGTGGTGTAAACTCAATGTTAAGTTTTCACATTAGAATGTTGTTACGGATCAATGCCGAGATAGCGTGTAACTTTGCGGTCAAATTATCGACGATGACATTACAGGAATTTTATTCGCAATTAGATCATACTCAAGAATTGTCTTTTGCCTTGCCTAATGGGAGCTTAGTCCCTGCTCATTTTCATATTACCGAGGTTGGTCAGCTCGATCGCTTTTTCTTGGATTGTGGCGGGGTCATGCGAAAGGAATCTGTGGTCAACCTCCAGATGTATACTGCGGAAGATTACGACCACAGGTTGACCGTGCCAAAACTTGTAGGAATTCTAGCAGCCTCCGCCCTGCAATTACAACTAAGGGGAGATGCTGAATTACGAGTAGAGTATCAAGGTGCAACAATCGAAGTGTATGGTTTGTCCCACGATGGTCACCAGTTCATTCTTACCGCCTTGCAAACGGATTGTTTAGCAAAAGACAAATGCGGTATACCAGAGAAAAAATCAAAACAGACGATCCAACCTGCTTGTACCCCAGGTTCAGGTTGTTGTTAATGGTTCTGCTCCATTGTGGCGCGATTTAGCGTTTTTAGCTTTACGTTGCTAATTCTGCTTTCGTAAGCTGTCTTTTTTTGGCGAGAGCCGCTGAAATTTCATTGGCTTTATCTTCAGTGATGTCATAGTCCCACATCACATAAATGGCAATTAAAGTTCCCAGTATTGGAAAGCCTGTGAAAAATAATCTAATACCTATTATGGCATTTTCAGGTTGTGATGCTGCGCCAGATGTAAAGCCTACTAAAGTCAGAATTGTTCCTGTCAACCCTCCTGCAATAGCAAAACCAAGCTTGACCATCCACCAGTAAATAGCTCCGTAAACACCCTCGCGTCTTTTACCTGTTTGTAGCTCATCTAGATCGATAACATCTGCCGTCATTGACATCATTAACGTAAACAACCCTCCGATTCCAAAAGAGAAGAACGGCAAGGCGAATAAAAACATGTAGGGCTTTCCCGGGATAAACAAAAACCAAAACATGATGTACCCTATAATTGATATGCTCTGTGAAATTAAAAACGCCTTCTTTTTACCCAGTTTCTTAGACATGTAGGTAACTATAGGAATGACTAAAAATGTAGTGACCAAAGCCCCACAGCTTCCAAACAATGTGGGCCAAATGCCTGCGTCACCGGTATTCCCATTAAATAAATGATAGACAATAATAAAAAAGGTGAAGCCCGCAACAGTATTAAAAGCGTTAAAGATGAAAAAGGTAGAAACACACAGTTTTCTAAACGCCTTAGACCTAAATGCCTCGGTAAAATTATCTCCAATCTCTTTAAAACTAGCGCCAATATTTTTAAAGGTTAAGGGCGCGTAGTCTTTGTCTAAAGTGGATTCACTTTTTATAAAAATAGCAGGAATGACAGCAAAAATCATACATACAATTCCAACCCAAACAGCTAGTTCTCTCACCGCAACTTCAGCAGACACGAACCACGTAGGATCATACATAACAACCCAAAACCAAGGTGCTATGACCCATGCCCATTGTCCGATCCATTGAGCAACGGCCATAATCTGCGTACGCTCGTGAAAATCGTCGCTCATTTCATAGCCCATCGCTACATAAGGAACGCCAAATATGGTAAGGCCTAAATAAAACACTAGAGACCACATTAAAAAGTAAACGAAATTATAGTCCACCCCATTGTCCAGAAATAACTGCCACATAATGATAAATGAGACGCCCATAATTAGGGCTCCAATCAACACATACTGTCGCCGTCTACCCCACTTGGATTTTGTGTTATCTGAAATAAACCCCATAATTGGATCTGTGATAGAATCGAAAATTCTTGGCACTAGGGACACCACACCCCACATCCATCCTGGAAAACCTAGATTTTGAACCAGCACAACAATAAAAATACTTATAACCGCTGGGAACATTTGATTGGCGAGCATACCAAAACCAAAGGCAATCTTTTGCCCCCAAGAAACTCTACTGCGCACTAAATTGGTTTGTGAATTCATGATTTAGTTTGTTAAAATTATAGTTTGTAAGGCTTGCGGACTTACACTTAGAGCATGAGTGTGTTGAGATACATTTAAATTAAAATGCTTTTCAGAAAGTCCTTCATTAAAAACCACCACCACTATGGAGCCATCTGGGTTTTCGGATGCAGAGACCATTAACTCATCGTCTGTTTTATGGGCTTGTACAACACGTGCTCCAGGCCTGATGAATTTACTAAAGTGAGACATGACATAGTAGAGCGGGGTCAGGTAAACCTCGTCTTGTTCTGGATCTACAATAATTGGCGCTACGCACCAGTTCTTAAACCAATTAGGCCCTCCTTGTCGATCAAGAACCATGTTCCAATCGACCCATCCGTCAACCCAGTTGTTCAAGCAGCCAATAATATCTCTAGCATAGCGATTAACAGGAGCGTATTTAGGGTGTAAGTACTTTTTTTCATCCTCACGCCATTCAAAGCCCCAGTCGGTGGCTTCTTTAGACCAGTACCAAGCATCATCCTTCCAAGCTGGCACCTCTGAGTCCACACATGCCTCCGCCTGTATTAAATATTTATTGGGCGCTTTATTGTGCGCATACTGCAACTCTTTCGGAAAATAGTCATAGGTACTTTCATACCAATGAATAGCTGTTCCATCGTAATATCTTGAGCTTGCTTCGTCTTTATACATGACATCTACCCACTCCTTAAGATCACCTCTGTTTTGATCAAAGCCTAATATCACCAAGTCTTCCTGACCGTTTGCCTCAAGAGTAGGGCCAAGGTGGTTTTGAACAAAATGCGTCATCTCTTCAGGGGAAAAAACCATGCTTTCCCAGTTATTTCCATTTCCCATGGGTTCGTTTTCAACCGTAAAGCCCCAAATATCTATGCCTTCCGCTTTGTAGGCATGGGCATATTTAGAGAAAAACAACGCCCAGGTATCGTAATACTCTGGCTTTAATTTCCCGCCAACCCATGAATTGTTGTCCTTCATCCATGGAGCAGCCGTCCATGGCGACGCGAAAAGTTTGAATCCATCTTTTGAAGCTGCCTGGGCTGCCTTTATCATTGGAATCAGATCGTCCTTATCATGCGCTATAGAAAAGTGCTCAAGTGCAGTGTCGCCTTCCACCGCTGTATACGAATAGTTGCTTAAAGAGAAGTCGCAGGAGTTCATGTGCGTTCGCGTCAAGGAATAGGCCGCTCCTTCTTTAGAAAAATAGGCATTGATTATTTGGTCATTTTTTTCAGGACTTAATTGGTTTAAGAGAGAGGCGGAAGACTCGGTAAAGGCCCCTCCAAATCCTGTAATCACTTGTCGCTTTTCTTCCCGATTTAAATTAATTTCAGAAACGATCTCCCCCTTTGAAAAGGTCTCTAATAGGGTCAATTTATGACCCGAAGCAGATGTTTCATAAACCTCTATCATCACTTCTTTTTTTGAATCACACGAAACTAAAAACAAGGCTATAACAACTAAAAAAATCGGAGAAATTAGTATCGTTTTTCGCATCATGATCGGATTAATCTTCTAGGTTATTATAAAATTCTTTGAGTACATGAAAAGCCTGCTTTTTATTGCGATTGACATCTAAAACTCCCCAATATTCTTCGTTAGCCGTTCCGTCATATGGGACCCCGCTACTTGCTGGAGCCCAGCCACCAACATCTTGGCGTTCAGGGTTTCCTGCTTTCCATAACTCATCTGTAAAAGAAAAAACTAAAACGCCCGTATTCATCTCTTTGTGCTCCATAACATCGTTCAAAATATTGGTGAGCGCCTGTGCTTGTGCTTCTTGATTTTCTCCTAGGTCAAACCCATGATTCGCAACAGTCATATAGCTATCGCTACCAGCCTCTGAGAGGTACATTGGCTTATCACTAATCAGTGACCATTGTTTAAATATAGCCTCTGGATTATCCCAACGATACACATTCAAACCCCATAAATCAATATTGGTTGCTACTGCTAAGGCAGCGCTATCTGGAAGCTCACCATGGGCCGTCGCAACCGGGTGATTAGGGTCGTTTTGGTGAATAGCATCCGCAGCATTTTGCACACTCGTGTACCAGTTTTTTAGGTCACCATCAAACCACTCTGGATGGAGGTTATATTCATTGCCAAGCTCCCACAATAACATTGCTTTATGGTCTTTATAGCGCTTTACATAGTCTAAGTAAGACCCTGTTATTAGGTCAAAATATCCGTCTTGATTATAACCAAAGTTTGTAATTACTTTAATACCTGCGGCAGCGATCTTATCCAAAACAGCAATGTCATCTATAGGCTTGTAGACACGAATGGTGTTTACGCCTGCTTCGTTCATTAAGGCTAGGTCTTGATCAATGTTGGTGAAATCTCTTTCTACACTTCCCTTTTTAACGGGGTTATAACAAACCCCCTTAATAAAATAGGGCGTTTCGTTCATTTGTAATTGCCGGTCTTTGACCGAAACCACCTCAGTATCCTCAAAAGCTAAAAAGCTAAAGAATAGACTGAAAAATGCGACTATAGCTATAGATGTGAATTTTAATTTCATTACTCTTGTTTAGGGCAGTTAACGGTGTTGAACATTTCTTCAAACGTCCCGTTGAACGATTTTTTAAGGGGAATTCCGTCACGTGTTAATCCCTCAAAAACTCCTTGGTCAAAAGACTTCCAAAGCGCATATTTAAGCGTTCCCCCAACATCAATAAGTCCAAAATGATTTTCAGATCCCAGAGGATGAGCGGCATCTTTCCAAGGTTCGTCAAAAGCCTCAAAATAAAAACAACTCACTCCGTTGGCACTGGTCCAGTCCGACATTTTTTGGTAATACAGCGCTTGCTTATATTCATCAGCGGCCTGAGTTCCTGCAGGCCCATATAAATCGCTTGATACCGTAGCCCATCCTGTTTCACCTATATGGATAGGCTTTTCAATCCCCAGACCTTCTACATAGTTTTCAACGGATTGGTATTGAGATACGGCATAATCTACCGCACTTTGAACAGCCAGTTCAACGCGCGCTTTGGTCTCAAGATGGGCGGTATTTTTTTGACTGTCAACCCAAAAACTACCACTATAGTGCGTATCATGAAAGGGGTAAGTATGTAGTGAAATATAATCGACTGCTTTAATTAAGGCGGTTAAATCTTCGTTGTGATAAGCAGCATCCCCTCCACCCCAGGATGCAAAATTATCTGAACTCGTGATCCACAACTCTGAAGGTAGCTTGTCCTCCCATTTTAACTTCTGTAAATGGTTTACCCACTTTAAAATCACCGAAGGCAGCACAAAATAATTTGCTTGCCAATGCACCATCGCCTCATTGCCAACGGCAATAATTTTAACGATATCTGGATACTGATTGGCGTAGGTTATGGCACGCTCAATTTCCGCACTGTTAACCGCCGTGTCTTCTGCCCCGTGGTTTGGTGAAAGACGTGCGTTTTCACACTCGATCCAAAGGCCAAGCATCACATACATTTCAAAACCCACTTCTTCCGATTTTAAAGCCCGAATTGCTTTTAAAATATTTGGCGCCTGATCTAGCTGCAAATTATAGGTGCGTATGACTTTGACTCCTAAAGCTGATAAAATCTTGAGGTCTTCTTTAATCTGAGCTATAGACGGCTGATCCTCTCTGGTTAAGGTCCGGTACCCCCCATAGGATATCGCCTTATATCCAGGGTGCCCTAAAAATTCACCAGCTGATTTATTATTATTTATATGATTTTCATTCATGTGTTTTTCGTTACAAGACCCCACCCCAAGACCTAGCGTAAACATTAATAAGAGTCTGAGTAAAGATTTTGAGTACTTCATATTAAGGCCGAACGACAGATATAACTAGCTTCTCTATTTCTCCACCTCTGTTAAACAGCATTTGGCTCGTTTTAACATCCAGAGACTTCCCCTCAAAAGAAGAAACACTTCCATCAGTTAGAAATACTTTAATAGCCGACTCCGAGGCTTTCTGATAGATTACAGGCACTTGGCAGTAGGTAAAGCCAAGCGAACCTGCTGCTAAGTCTATGCGACTCTTTTCTTTGGCCAGGTTGATGTAATTAAATACCTCTTTCGTGGTTAAAAACTCTTCCGTTCTTAATATCTCTGGGTTAAATTCAACAGCACCATGACGAACTTTGACTCCCAACTCCCCAAACCTACTTAGAACATCTTCCTTCACTTGTCCAGTCATCCCTGGTTGCTGCGCGCCTTTGCCGCCTGGCGTATGTGAGTAGGCATCGGTAGGGAACGCCCCGTAAAGTTGTGGAGATTTATGAACTCCGATTCCTGCATTAATCTCAAAATAATGCTCGTATAACCTACCTATAAGTTGTTTATCATCTGCTTGGGAGAGTGCTTTTTCAGTCACCTCATAGACCGCCAATAACAACTTAGAGACCATGTGCCAGTATATAGACCCGAGGCCTTCATATCCAAAGAACGTACCCGATCTTCCTGTAAATGATTTATGGTCAAATACAGATTCAAAAATATCAAGCACCTTTTTAGACTCTGTATCCACAAGGGGTGCATACACTGCTGAAAGACTACTCAAGGCTGCCTTTACGGACTCGGCATTATTAAAACTACCATTGAAGTGGTAAGCGCCATTTCCGTCTTGATTGATGACTTGGGTATTCCCATCTGCAAGAAGTTTCCTGAGTAATTCAGAGGAGGTAACATCTGCTGCTGCAATGGTGTTTTTATGGACGAACTTAGGAAGTTCTTTGTTTGGATATAGAATATAGCTGTACTGGTCTTCTCTAAATAACGGACTGCTTTTTAGACCGTCTAAAACATCTAAACTCTCTTTACTCGATAAATAACCAGAGCTCAATACCGCAACTTGACCCTCTAGCATTTCAGGCAAATAGGAAATAGAGACGGCGTTGTGGTCCGTTACGGTCATTAAGTTATAGGAGTGGAACAAGTTATCCGCTCGTTTATTAGCGCGTATAGAATGCTCTAAGAAATCCAAAGCTGTGCTTGTAAATGCTAACAAGGACGACTTAGAAACGGCTGTTTTATAGCCTGAAAATTTCTGATCGTAAATTTGCGTTCTATAATCGCTCGCTGCTTGTCCTAAAGCGTCCAATACTTGCTTTCGGTTTTCGTCAGTAAAACGGCCTTCCAGTAGCTGCTTGTGAGTTTCCAGGGCTTGAGATACTTTGTTGAAAAACGCTAACAGCTCATTGGATATTTGAAACTCACGGGTGGTGTCCTGATCCAATACTTTATTGAAGAATTTCAAGAAGCGTCTTAAGTAATACAAGGTCACCATGGAGACTCCGTTTCCTACAAGAGCATTATTTGCATCGTTCCACTCAGGGCGCTGGGTATTCATCCAAATTCCCCCTTCTGGAATAAAGTTTGACATTTTTGCCAGAACGGTCGCTAGTATTTTCTCTACAAAATTAACCTTATAAATAAAGGAGGTTGTGTCTCTTAATAAGGCACCATCAACCCCTATTTCCTTTCTTTTTAATTGTATGTTTTCTTCCTTTTCAAAATCAAAATCTATCGTGTTTTTTGGGTCTTTCAAGATAGACTCGTATGGCTTGATCTTATACGGGACGTTGGCATAAACAAATAGGTCTTGCGAGAAATAGGTCGCTAATTTACTTGGATAATAAGCTTCCATAAACTCGAGAAACTTAAGCAAGTAAATGATTTGGTGATCTCCCCAATACCCAATGTAGGACCACGGGTTGTCTGGTTCAATTGTTTCCCAATCAAACCCATACTTTGTAACACGGTAAGGATTGTAGCCCTCAAACGTCGTCGCGTTTAAAAACTTATGAATCATCCCTTCCATAAATTCTGGATAGGAATGCGCTAAAGCTTCCCAGTTTTGGAAAATATCACGCCAGTTTCCTTGATAATCTAATATTTTAGAGCCATCATTTTCGTTTCTAGTGTTTATAGAAAACTTATTCCAAGGACGGCTAGGATCACCATGGCGACGGCTAAATTTTAAGGGTAAATATTCGCAGCAAAGACGTTTAAAGTTGTGATCGGCATCGTCTTCAGATAAAGCCTTCAGGTCTTGTAGGGTGAAAAGTGCTGGTAGGGCGTTTAACACCTCCTCTTTGTGACGGTATACTTTTTTGTTTAGCTTTTCGATGTAAGAGAC
>CAJWFD010000023.1 GCA_913031435.1 uncultured Cryomorphaceae bacterium | reverse complement strand
AAAAAATTGACAACCTAATTTCTGCGATTGACGTCAACGAAAAGCAAATAGATGGCACAACGGACGATGTTCTAGCTATGGGTTCTTTGAGGGCTAAATTTGAGGCATTTGGTTGGGATGTTCTAGACGTTGAAAAGGGAAACGACCTGGATGCTATTGACGAAGCAATAACATTAGCAAAGCAGAAAACTGGAAACGGAAAACCTATTTGCTTACTACTTCATACAGAAATGGGAAATGGTATTGATTTTATGATGGGAACTCACAAATGGCACGGTATCGCGCCGAATGATGAGCAACTAGTGAGCGCATTAGCGCAAAACGAAGAAACACTAGGCGACTACTAAAAACCTCTTTTTTGAAACAATTTGCCACCATACTAACGCTCTTTTTTTTCACTGTACTTCAGGCACAGACAGATCAGCAAGAGAAAAAATCGCCTCTAACACGAATACTATTTGTATTTGATGGCAGTCAAAGTATGTATGGAAGGTGGGAAAGCGGAGCTAAAATCGACGTTGCCCAGCGGCTAATGGGACAAATGCTCGATAGTCTTCAAGGCATACAAGCAGATGGGAATTTTCAATTAGCCCTCAGAGTGTATGGACATCAAAAACCTGTTCCTCCCCAAGACTGCTCGGATACCAGGCTTGAAGTCCCTTTTGGGAATGGAAATATTTATAAAATCAAACGTGTTCTCAAGACCATAAAACCCAAAGGAACAACCCCTATTGCTGGTTCCCTGATGAAATCAGAGAACGATTTTCCGCCTTGCAAAGATTGTCGAAACATTATTATACTCATAACAGATGGAGTTGAAGCCTGTGATGGCGATCCATGCATCGTAAGTAAACGACTGCAGAAAAAAGGCATCATACTTAAACCTTTTGTCATCGGTATAGGACTAGAGGATGATTTTAAAGATAGTTTCGAATGTGTGGGAACTTATTTTGATGCGTCGGATGAAAATACTTTTAAAAACGTTTTAGGCGTGGTGATATCCCAAGCTCTTGACAATACTACTGCACAAATTAATCTATTAGATATCACCGGGAAACCCACAGAAACTAATGTACCTATTATTCTTTATGATCACACCAGCGGTAAAGTTAAAGACGCTTTTGTGCATACTCTGAATTATAAGGGACAGCCAGATACACTTGTTTTAGATCCACTGATTGTATATGACATGGAGATTCACACGTTACCTCCAGTAAGGGTTGACAGTGTAATCATATTCAGTGGCACACATACACACATAGGAGCGAATACCCCACAAGGAAATCTTGAGCTTAGGGCCTCGCCAAGAATTACACAAAGTATTACCTGCGTAGTTAAGCCGGCTGGAAGAGAAGAGATATTGCATGTCCAAGACTTCGGAACAACTCAACGCTATCTCAGTGGTACCTATGACTTGGAAATACTAACCTTGCCAAGAATAATTCAAAAAGGAGTGCATATTAAGGCTAGTGCCAAAACGACTATTGCTATTCCCCCACCAGGAAGAGTTACCATTCAAACAGGCGTAAGCGGGTTTGGTTCCGTATTTGTTCAAAGGGAGCAAGGCTATGAATGGGTGGTGGACCTCAGTAATAGTAGTGAGCGTCAAGTTTTTCAACTTCAGCCAGGTCAATATAAAGTTATCTTCAGAAGTAAATTTGCCCAAGAAACAGCGTACAGTAAGAGCAAAGAATTTAGAGTGAGTCCAGGCTCATCAACAATTGTGAAAATCAAGTAAGATGAAAAAGTATACAGATTCAGGAAGCAAGGACACACGTTCAGGTTTTGGTGCAGGATTAGAGGAACTAGGTAATACTAATGAAAACGTAGTGGCACTTTGTGCTGATCTCACAGGATCATTAAAAATGAATGCTTTTGAGGACCAGCATCCGGATCGCTTCTTTCAAGTAGGTATCGCAGAGGCCAACATGATGGGAATCGCAGCTGGATTAACCATAGGTGGTAAAATTCCTTTTACCGGAACTTTTGCAAACTTCTCTACGGGTCGCGTGTACGATCAGATCCGCCAGAGCATCGCGTACAGCGGTAAAAACGTTAAAATCTGTGCTTCTCACGCAGGCCTTACTCTTGGTGAGGACGGTGCAACGCACCAAATCCTTGAGGACATTGGTCTGATGAAAATGTTGCCGCACATGGTTGTAATCAACCCTTGCGATTACAACCAAACCAAAGCTGCAACCATCGCTATCGCTGAATATGACGGTCCAGTATACTTGCGCTTCGGTCGTCCAAAAGTGGCAAACTTCACTCCTGCAGATGCCAAATTTGAGATTGGTAAAGGCGACGTTCTAACCGAAGGAACAGACGTTACCATCATTGCCACCGGACACCTTGTATGGGAAGCGCTGCAAGCCGCTCAAGCACTAGAAGCTGCAGGCGTAAGCGCGGAGGTCATAGGCATGGCCACGATCAAGCCATTAGACGAGAAAGCCATTCTAGCATCAGTTGCAAAAACAGGATGTGTGGTTACTGCTGAAGAGCACAACCGTTTTGGTGGTTTGGGCGAAAGCGTTGCGCAGACCTTAGTGACCAACAACCCAGTTCCACAAGAATTGGTAGCTGTTAACGACAGCTTCGGTGAGAGTGGTACTCCAGCACAGCTTATGGAAAAATACGGTTTGAATGCTGATGCCATTGTTGCAGCAGCACAAAAGGTGATCTCTAGAAAATAATTATTCACTTAAACCTTTAGTATCTTCAATTCATCTAAAGAACAATGGAGGGAACCAAGAATATCAAGAGCCTCCTATTGCAAGAGCAGTGGGAGGCTTCTTTTTTTGAGATCGTTGAGCAGTACAGCGAACGTCTCCTCTATTGTGCCATGGGCATTCTTAAAAATGAATCATTGGCACAAGACGCCCTGCAAGAAGGGATGATCAACATTTGGAAAAACCTACACAAGTTTAAGCGAAACAGCCATCCATTTACCTGGTGCTACATCATTGTTCGCAATGCCTCGCTAAACGAGTTGAAAAAGGAAAAGAAACATCTAAGTGCAGATTTAGACAGTGCCTATGCCGCACAGGGTTCATCCGAGTTAAAATGGGACAGTGAACAGATTAATGCCAAGGTGCAGTTAGTCCTCGCGGGCCTCCCAGAAAAACAGCAGTTGGTTTTTGAATTACGGTATTACCAGGATATGAGCTTCAAGGACATTGCCGAACTCACGGGTACTTCCGTAGGGGCACTCAAGGCGAATTACCACCACGCTAAAAATAAGATGGAAGAAAGATTAATCGGCCTTTTAAACCTTCCTTAATTACGAGAACTCTAACAAATAGATGGACAAAAAAGGAACATATACAGCAAGCGATGCTCAGTTAAAAGAGCTCAAAGCAAAGCTTCACCGCATTCCGGAGCAGCATCTCATGGACCGGACCTCGAGCCCTGTTGTCGCTATGAAGCCGCGCTATATGCATATTGTTCGCTGGTCCACGACCGTCGCAGCCGCCATTGCTTTAGCCGTATTCTTTTGGCCGGACACTTCAGGAAATGATAGTGAAGTAACAGAGGATCTATTGGCCGAGATGTACAGCCTAGGCTACTTGCAGGTTGAGGATATGTACTCCTTTGTGGAGCCCGATTCGCTAAATTTCGCTGAAGTCGAGCTAGATGCAGATGTATATTACGACTATTACCATTCAGATTACAAATACTTAGAATTATGAAAAAGACTTTAATTTTTGGCCTCTTGCTTTCTACAGCAGCGGTCATTGCACAACCTAAAATGGGCGATCGTGCCGAGCTTGAAAAAAAGAAAGAAAAAATTGAGGCCATAAAGATGGCCTACCTCACCGATGAACTAGAATTCACTGTAGCTGAAAGCCAAGCGTTCTGGCCGGTGTACAACGAGCTTCAAAACAAGGAACAAGAACTCCGCGAGCAGCAACGTACCAGCCTAAAGAAACTCAGCGGCGACGAGCCATCGGAGAAGGAGGTAGAAAAGATGCTCTACTCTTTTGCAGACACACACATTGCGATCGAAGAACTGCGCAAATCCTACCTCGACGATTTCATCGAAGTCATCGGCGCTAAAAAAACGGCACAACTTCTTCGTGCTGAAAAAGAATTTGGTCGAAGAATGATGGAACGCATGACTGGTACAGACCGTCCAAGAGACAGAGGCCATGGTCCTGGCCCTAATGGCGGACGCCCAATGCGCTAAGCAACCACGAAAAAACCACCCCACGGGGGTGGTTTTTTTTTACACCTGTGAGAATATACAACCAAAAAAAGTGTACGGTAAATTACGTACATAAAATATGGAATAAATGACCGTTTTTAACGGTAGTAAGTTTACCGATGCTTTTGAGAAAACCTGTATTTTTGACGATCTATGGCCGATATCAAATCTTTGTTTTTAGATCATGTTGCTCAAGTAGTTGACTCTCCTAGCGCTTTAGCTATAGATCGTGCTGAGGGCAATTATTTGTATGATACTGAAGGTAAGGCTTATCTGGATTTTATCTCGGGGGTTTCTGTAGCCAACCTTGGACACGGTCACCCCAAAGTGGTGGCGTCCGTTCTTGAGCAGGTGAAAAAGCACATGCATGTGATGGTGTATGGTGAATTTGCCATTGGGCCGCAGGTAAAATTGGCCCAGAAAACTTTAGAGAAGCTCCATCCGTGTATGGACCGCGTCTACTTCGTGAACAGCGGTACAGAGGCTATTGAAGCTTCCATGAAGATTGCCAAGAAATATACCGGTCGTAGCCAGTTCATCAGTTTTAAAAACAGCTATCACGGTTCAACACACGGTTCTTTGAGCATCCAAGGATCTGATAAATACAAAGGCGGTTATTACCCGCTACTACCAGATACGCATCAGGCGAATTTTAATGACTTCGCTGTGCTTGAGCTGATCACTTCAAAGACTGCAGGAGTGATTATTGAATGTATCCAAGCAGGTAGTGGTTATATTCCTGCGGATCCAGCGTGGATTAATGCAGTACGCGCACGTTGTAGAGCAGTGGGTGCCCTGATGATTCTAGATGAGATTCAAACCGGTATGGGTAGAACTGGGCCTTGGTTTGCACACCTCGACTATGGCTTCTGTCCGGATATCATGTGTTTGGCAAAAGCCTACGGCGGCGGTTTGCCTCTGGGCGCTTTTGTAGCTCCCGAACACATTATGAAAGTCATCCAGGCCGATCCTATCCTAGGGCACATCACCACCTTTGGCGGTAACCCAGTAAGTTGTGCAGCTTCTTTGGGAGTCTTTGAAGCGCTTGAATCTTCTCCTGAGCTTATGGGAGATATCCCCGCTAAAGAGCAGCACATTCGAGATATGCTTGTTCATCCTAGTATTGAAAAGATCAGTGGCAAGGGGTTAATGTACTGTCTGTGGCTCAAGCCTGAAATAGACAGTTTTGCTGTCATTGCTCGCTTGGAAGAAGAAGCGTTGATCACCAATAGTTTCTTGTTCGCAGAGAATGCCATTCGTATCACACCACCGCTGACCATTACCACAGAAGAGCTCGATAGTGGATTGAAGCTTATTCTTCGCGTGATCGAGGAACTTAGTGCCTAAATCAAATCTCGTTAGGGCCAATTGGGCACTCCTCTGTAGGTTATTGACGACGCCAAGACGGAACCTCCATTATAATGACTCAACTCCCGTTCAGCAATTGTTCCGTTCGAATTGACCAATACGATGTGTGTTCCATTCATACCCGCGCTACCAATACCTAAGCAATAGTACCCAGAGGATGGCCCACTAAATTCCATTTCCAACGAATCCGAATTTGTATTCATTGTAACGTTAAGTGTCAAGCTTAGTCCTAATGCTGTTGTTCCCGAATAAATTTGCGCTTGAACGGTAAATGACAAGAGTATGGCAAAATATAGATATCTGGTTGTCATGGCACTGAGCTTCTATTAAATAAAAAACCCTCGGCATGTGCCGAGGGTTTTTTATTTAATAGAAAAAAATTTAGGCTTCGCCTGTAGGACCTCCAAAGTTCAAAGGAACTTGAGGAGGCTCATGGGTCTGAACATTACCGAAGTTCTGCTCATACCTAGTCACATTGTCACCTAAAGCCTGTAAAAGACGTTTAGCATGTTCAGGTGTCAAGATAACTCTCGACTGAACTTTAGCTTTTGGCACACCGGGCATCATTTGGATGAAATCTACCACAAATTCCGTTGGACTGTGATTTATAGCAACCAAGTTGCTATAAACACCTTGTGCTTTGTCCTCAGGTAATTCAATGTTAATCTGCCCTTCCTTCTGCTGCTTATCTGCCATACCTTTTATTACATTGACTTATTCAACGTCCACGCTAAGGGTCTCCTGCATTTGCTCGTACTCTTCTTTTGAACCTACCACCGTAGAGCGGTATTTCATAAGACCTGTACCAGCTGGAATGAGATGACCAACAATAACATTTTCCTTCAATCCCTGAAGCGTATCCTCTTTCGCATTCACAGCAGCTTCATTTAACACCTTAGTCGTCTCTTGGAAAGACGCAGCAGAAATAAATGATTTTGTCTGTAACGAGGCTCTGGTGATACCCTGTAAAACAGGAGCAGCAGTAGCTGGATTAGCTTCACGTGCAGTAACTACTGCTTTGTCTTCACGTAATAAAATGCTGTTTTCATCACGTAAATCTCTCGTTGAAATTATTTGGCCCTCCTTAAGATTTTGGCTATCGCCTGCATCTTCGACCACTTTCATTCCATAAATTCTATCGTTCTCTTCGATAAAGTCAATAGCATGAGCTAAGTTGCCTTCCAAGAATAACGTATCGCCAGAATCCTGAATTTTAACTTTACGCATCATCTGACGTACAATCACCTCAAAGTGCTTATCATTGATTTTCACACCTTGTAAACGATATACTTCCTGTATTTCATTTACCAAGTAAGACTGAACAGCTGTAGGGCCTTTAATCGCTAGGATATCATTAGGAGTTATTGCTCCATCAGAAAGGGGTGTTCCGGCTTTTACAAAGTCATTCTCCTGAACTAGGATCTGCTTACTTAGGTTAATCAAATACTTCTTGATCTCGCCTGTGCGACTCTCGATGATTATTTCACGATTACCACGCTTGATTTTACCGTAACTCACGATACCATCAATAGCAGCAACAACAGCAGGGTTGGATGGGTTACGTGCCTCGAAAAGCTCCGTAACGCGAGGAAGACCACCAGTAATATCACCTGCTTTAGCACTCTTACGAGCAATCTTAACAAGAATTTTACCCGCAGCGATATCTTCACCCTCTTCTACCATTAAGTGAGCACCAGAAGGCAACGTATAATGCTTAAGCTCTACTCCTGAACCATCCAATACTTGAATCGTAGGAATTAACTTGCGATTACGGTTATCCGAAATAACTTTATCCTGGAAACCAGTCTGCTCATCTATTTCTACTTTGTAGGTACTACCTTGAATAATATCTTGGTAAGAGATTTTACCTGGCGCCTCTGCAATAATTACCGCATTGTACGGGTCCCATTGAACAATTTCCGCACCCTTCTTGATCTTGGCACCGTCCTTGACATTCAAAATACCACCATAAGGAATGACATTTGTCATTACAGTACGTCCTGTTTTCACATCTACGATACGCATTTCACCGGTACGTCCAATAACGATATTCTCGCCCTTTTCACCTTCAACAGTACGAACATCTTCCAATTCAACTTTACCGTCAAATTTCGCGACAATCTTGTTGTCTTCTGAAACGTTACCTGCTGTCCCTCCAACGTGGAAGGTACGCAGTGTTAACTGAGTACCAGGCTCACCAATAGACTGAGCAGCTATTACACCCGCAGCATCACCAGCTTGAGCTTTCTTGTTGGTCGCTAAGTTAGTTCCATAACACTTTTCACATATCCCTCTTTTCGTAGAACATGTTAAAGGCGAACGAACATCTACCGACTCAATTGGAGATGCGTCAATTTTATTAGCGATCTCCTCAGAAATCAATGTACCTGCGGCAACATAAACTTCATCAGTTAATGGATCAATAACATCATCCAGTGACACACGACCAATAATACGCTCTGCAAGAGTTTCAACAATGTCTTCGCTTTTCTTCAAAGCGCTCACTTCTAAACCTCGCAACGTACCACAATCAACTTCATTTACAACAACATCCTGCGCGACATCATGAAGACGACGTGTAAGATATCCAGCATCTGCTGTTTTCAATGCCGTATCGGCTAGACCTTTACGAGCCCCGTGAGTTGAAATAAAGTACTCAAGAATGGATAAACCTTCTTTAAAGTTCGATATAATTGGGTTTTCAATGATTTCTCCACCTGAAGAACCAGATTTCTGTGGCTTAGCCATCAAACCACGCATTCCAGAAAGCTGACGAATCTGCTCTTTAGAACCACGTGCTCCAGAATCAAGCATCATGTAGATAGGATTGAAACCCTGTCTATCATTAATCAATATGTTCATTGCTTCTTGGGTAAGACGTGCATTTGTGTTAGTCCACACATCAATCACTTGGTTATAACGTTCGTTATTAGTGATTAAACCCATGTTATATGAAGCAAAAATCGAATCAACCTCATCTGAGGCTTCAGCAACCATTTTTTCTTTGGCATCCGGAATACGAATGTCATTCAAAGAGAACGACAAACCTCCACGGAATGCTCTTCCATAACCCATCGACTTAATGTCATCCAAGAATTTAGCTGTTGCTGGAACATCTGTTTTCTTCAATACATTAGCAATGATACCACGAAGTGCCTTCTTAGTCAATACCGAATTAATGAACGGTACTCTTTCAGGAACAGCTTGATTAAATATCACACGACCCACTGTAGTTTCGATAAACTGCATGGTCATTTGTCCATCTGCACCCTCTACTCGCCCTTTGATTTTAATCTGTGCGTGAAGATCTACAGCGTCCTCGTTCAATGCGATTTCAACTTCCTCAGGCGAATAGAATACCATTCCCTCACCACGAACTGGCATATCAGGAGTGTTTCTCATCGATTTGGTCATATAGTACAAACCTAAAACCATATCCTGAGAAGGAACAGCAATAGGTGAACCATTGGCTGGATTCAAAATGTTGTGAGAAGCAAGCATTAACACTTGAGCCTCTAAGATAGCAGCAGGACCTAATGGAAGGTGTACAGCCATCTGATCACCATCAAAATCAGCATTAAATGCAGTACAAGCTAATGGGTGAAGCTGTATTGCTTTACCTTCAATCAGCTTAGGCTGGAATGCTTGAATACCAAGACGGTGAAGTGTAGGTGCACGGTTCAAAAGAACCGGATGACCTTTCATTACATTTTCAAGAATATCCCAAACTACTGGATCGCGACGATCTATAATTTTCTTTCCTGATTTAACCGTTTTTACAATACCACGTTCTATCAACTTGCGTACAATAAACGGCTTATAAAGCTCCGCGGCCATGTTTTTCGGAAGTCCACATTCGTGCAACTTCAATTCAGGACCAACAACGATCACCGAACGAGCAGAATAATCCACACGTTTACCTAGAAGGTTTTGACGGAAACGACCTTGCTTACCCTTCAATGAATCAGAAAGCGATTTCAATGGACGATTACTTTCTGTTTTAACTGCACTCGATTTACGAGTATTGTCAAACAAACTATCTACAGACTCCTGAAGCATTCTTTTCTCATTTCTCAAAATCACTTCTGGTGCTTTGATTTCAAGAAGACGCTTCAATCTATTGTTACGAATAATTACACGACGGTATAGGTCATTCAAATCCGAAGTAGCAAAACGTCCACCATCTAGAGGAACTAATGGACGAAGCTCAGGTGGAATTACCGGAACAACACTCATTATCATCCATTGCGGATTATTCTCTATTCTAGTATTTGCGTCTCTCAAGCTTTCTACAACTTGCAAACGTTTTAAAGCCTCTTGTTTGCGCTGCTGAGAAGTTTCGGTATTTGCCTTGTGGCGAAGCTCATACGACAACGTATCCAGCTCTAAATTGCCTAATAGTCCGTGAATCGCTTCAGCACCCATTTTAGCAACAAATTTAGCAGGATCTGACTCATCTAAATATTGATTTTCAATAGGTAGACGCTCCATTGCATCAAGGTATTCATCCTCTGTCAAGAACTGCATAACTTCATGAGGAGTACCTTCATTATCGACAGCATCACCTGCTTGGATCACTACATAGCGCTCATAGTAAATGATCATATCGAGCTTCTTTGAAGGAAGCCCTAATAAATAACCGATTTTGTTCGGTAACGATCTGAAATACCAAATGTGAACAACAGGAACAACAAGTGAAATGTGTCCTACCCTATCACGACGAACTTTCTTCTCTGTAACTTCAACACCACAACGGTCACAAACAATTCCTTTATAACGGATTCGCTTGTACTTTCCACAGGCACATTCATAATCCTTTACAGGACCGAAAATACGCTCACAGAAAAGACCGTCACGCTCAGGTTTGTGCGTACGGTAATTAATGGTTTCAGGCTTTAAGACCTCTCCATGACTTTGTTCAAGGATTGTCTCAGGCGCTGTCAACGAAATCGTAATCTTGCTGAATGCGCTATTTTGATTTTTATCGCTTTTTCTAGGAGCCATAATGCGATTTTTATATAATCCCACCGCCAAAGGCAGTGGGAATTACTTAGTTATTAATCCAACGTTACTTTCAATCCCAAACCTTTCAATTCATGTAGCAATACATTGAATGATTCTGGAATACCAGGAGCAGGCATACGCTCACCTTTGACAATTGCCTCATATGTTTTCGCACGACCTACTACGTCATCCGATTTAACAGTTAGGATTTCACGAAGGATATTAGCCGCACCAAATGCTTCAAGTGCCCATACTTCCATCTCACCGAAACGCTGTCCACCAAATTGAGCTTTACCACCCAACGGCTGCTGTGTAATCAATGAATATGGTCCAATAGAACGTGCATGCATCTTGTCATCCACCATGTGACCTAGTTTCAACATATAGATAATACCTACAGTTGCTTTTTGATCAAAGGCTTGACCCGTTCCTCCATCGTAAAGTTGCGTGTGACCAAATTCTGGCAAACCAGCATCAGTAACGTAACTCGAGATGTCATCTAAGGAGGCACCATCAAAAATTGGAGTAGCAAAGTTTTTATCTAACTTTTGACCCGCCCAACCTAGAACAGTTTCATAAATCTGACCAATGTTCATACGAGAAGGCACACCTAATGGATTCAAAACGATATCCACTGGAGTTCCATCCTCTAAGAATGGCATATCCTCATCACGAACAATACGAGCTACAATACCCTTATTACCGTGACGACCAGCCATCTTATCACCAACCTTTAGTTTACGCTTTTTAGCGATGTAAACTTTAGCCAATTTAACAATACCCGCAGGCAATTCATCACCAACAGTAATTGCGAAGCGCTTACGACGGTAACCACCTTGAATATCGTTAGCCCGAATTTTATAATTGTGTATTAATGTATCTATTTTGTTGTTACGATCATCGTCAGTAGTCCATTTACCACCAACAATTCTTCTATAATCTTCAATTGAATTCAGCGCTTTCAAAGTGAATTTTGTTCCCTTTGGAATGACATCTTCATTCAAATCGTTGATAACACCTTGAGAGGTCTTACCTTGAACCAAGTTAGAAAGCTTGTTGACAAATTCTGTTTTCAATTGAGCAAGTTCAGCAGCCATTTCAATATCTAACTGTCCTATTTCTTCCTTGTCTTCAGCACGTTGACGCTTGTCCTTAACCAGACGAGTAAACAACTTTTTATCAATCACAACACCATGTAATGATGGTGAAGCCTTGAGAGATGCATCTTTCACATCACCAGCTTTGTCACCAAAAATAGCACGAAGGAGTTTTTCTTCTGGAGAAGGATCGCTTTCTCCCTTAGGAGTGATCTTACCAATCAATATATCTCCTGGCTTAATCTCTGCACCAACACGAATAATTCCGTTCTCATCAAGATCTTTAGTAGCTTCTTCACTAACATTAGGAATATCCGCAGTCAATTCTTCTGCTCCTAATTTAGTATCACGAACTTCCAATGAATACTCATCAATGTGAATGGATGTGAAGATATCCTCGCGCACAACACGTTCAGAAATCACAATAGCATCCTCAAAATTATAACCTTTCCAAGGCATGAACGATACCAACATATTGCGTCCAAGAGCTAGCTCACCTTTCTGTGTAGCATAACCTTCACAAAGTACCTGTCCTAATTCAACACGGTCACCTTTCTTAACGATAGGTTTTAGGTTGATGGTAGTACCTTGATTGGTCTTTTGGAACTTGACCAAATGATAAGTATTGATATCCTCAGCGAAACTTACTTCTCGTTCTTCCTTACTTCGGTCATAACGAATATGAATCTGCATTGAATCAACATACTCTACAGTACCTGTTCCCTCCGCATTAATCAAAACACGTGAATCAGTAGCCACTTGACGTTCCAAACCAGTACCAACAATTGGTGCCTCTGGACGTAATAATGGTACCGCTTGACGCATCATGTTTGATCCCATCAATGCACGGTTTGCATCATCATGTTCTAAGAACGGAATCAAAGAAGCTGAAATAGAAGCAATCTGATTCGGCGCAACATCCATAAAATCGATGGTCGCAGGCTCTACAACCGGAAAATCACCTTCTTGACGAACCTTAACCTTATCGTTAATAAACGTTCCATCTGGGCTGATAGGAGCGTTTGCTTGAGCGATTACTTTCGATTCTTCTTCTTCAGCACTTAGATAGGTAGGAATTTCTTCAACCACTACTTTACCCTCTTTAACAGAGCGATAAGGAGTTTCAATGAATCCCATGCCATTCACTTTCGCATACACACAAAGAGATGATATCAAACCAATGTTTGGTCCCTCAGGAGTTTCAATAGGACATAAACGTCCATAATGCGTATAGTGAACATCACGCACCTCAAATCCTGCTCTTTCTCTCGATAAACCACCAGGTCCTAAGGCTGAAAGACGACGCTTGTGCGTGATTTCAGACAGAGGATTGGTTTGATCCATAAACTGCGAAAGTTGATTCGTACCGAAAAACGAATTAATAACAGAAGACAACGTCTTTGCATTAATTAAGTCAATAGGCGTAAACACTTCGTTGTCACGAACATTCATACGTTCGCGAATGGTACGAGCCATACGAGCAAGACCTACACCAAATTGGTTGGCCATCTGCTCACCTACAGTACGTACACGACGATTACTTAAGTGGTCAATATCATCAATCTCCGCTTTAGAGTTAATCAACTCAATAAGACGTTTAATGATTTCAATGATATCGCCCTTAGTCAATACTTGAGATGTCTCTTCAGTATTGTTGTAAAGTTTTTTATTCAAGCGGTAACGACCAACTTCACCCAAAGAGTAACGTTGCTCAGAAAAGAATAATTTATCGATAATACCTCTTGCCGTTTCTTCATCAGGCGGTTCAGCATTTCGTAATTGTCTGTAGATGTGCTCCACAGCTTCTTTCTCCGTATTTGTTGGATCTTTTTGAAGGGTGTTGTGAATAATCGCATAATCTGAAGACTCGATATCTTCTTTATGCAATAAAATATTCCCTACTTCAGCTTCTAAGATTTCCTCAGCATGCTCTTTATCTAAAACAGTGTCACGATCTAGAATTACTTCGTTACGCTCAATAGAGACAACTTCACCTGTATCTTCATCAACGAAATCTTCTATCCATGTTTTTAGTACCCTCGCAGCAAGTTTGCGACCAATCGAGCGTTTTAAAGCAGCTTTGCTGACTTTAATTTCCTCAGCAAGATCGAAAATCTCAAGAATATCTTTGTCTCTTTCGTAACCAATCGCACGTAATAGCGTAGTTACAGGTAATTTCTTTTTACGATCAATGTACGCGTACATCACTTGATTGATATCCGTAGCGAATTCAATCCAAGATCCCTTAAACGGAATAATACGGGCTGAATAAAGTTTGGTTCCGTTCGCATGGTATGATTGACCAAAGAAAACACCAGGAGAACGGTGCAACTGTGATACAATTATTCTTTCGGCTCCGTTCACAATGAACGTACCTCGTTGTGTCATGTAAGGAATGGTCCCTAAGTAGACATCTTGTACAATCGTCTCAAAATCCTCATGCTCAGGATCCGTACAGTACAACTTCAGTCTTGCCTTTAAAGGAACATTAAAAGTCAGTCCACGCTCTATACACTCACGCTCTGAGTATCGCGGTGGATCGACAAAGTAGTCTAAGAATTCAAGTACGAAATTGTTTCTTGAATCCGAAATAGGAAAGTTTTCCGCAAATACACGGTGAAGACCTTCCGTAGATCTTTCAGATGGCTTCGTTTCAATTTGAAAGAAGTCCATAAAACTCTTCAACTGAATGTCAAGAAAGTCCGGAAAAGCGGTCTTAATTGCAGTGGAAGAGAAATTGATGCGCTCCTGAGGAGCAGTAATTTGGTTTACCATTTCAGCCCAAAATGTTAATTAAACACAAAAAGGTTTAGGTCTAAGGGGAGTACCCCAAAGACCTAAACCGGATAACTTAGCAGTCGATCAATTACTTGATCTCAACTTCAGCACCTGCTTCTTCAAGCTGTGCTTTCAAAGCTTCTGCTTCATCTTTTGATACGCCCTCTTTCAATGCAGAAGGAGCAGCATCAACTTTAGCTTTAGCTTCTTTCAAGCCTAAACCAGTCATTTCTTTAACCAGTTTAACAACAGCAAGTTTAGCACCACCAGCAGCTTTCAAGATAACATCGAATTCCGTTTGCTCTTCAGCAGCAGCTTCGCCACCACCAGCAGCAGGACCGGCAACAGCAACAGCTGCAGCAGGCTCAATGCCATATTCTTCTTTCAAGTATCCCGCTAATTCAGATACTTCCTTAACTGTCATGTTTACAAGAGCATCGCCCAATTGTTTGATATCAGCCATTTTAGTAAAATTTAATTTTATTATTCTTAATTAATTCAAAATTGTAGAATTACGCGTTGCGCTCTTCCAATGTCTTAAGGAGACCAGCAATGTTTCCGCCAGCACTTTGAAGTGCAGAGATAACGTTTTTAGCAGGACTCTGGAGTAATGTGATTACATCTCCAATCAATTCTTCTTTAGATTTGATTGCAGTCAACATATCCAGGTTTTCGTCACCTACGTAAACACTCTCTTCAATCCAAGCGCCTTTCAAAACCGGTTTTTTACTCTTCTTGCGAAACTCTTTAATAAGTTTCGCTGGAGCATTACCTGCTTCTGAAAGCATGATGCTTGTATTTCCTTTCAATACGTCATAAAGCCCATCAAAGTTCTTTTCTGACGCATCCATAGCTCTTTTGAGAACAGTATTCTTTACAACAGCAACCTTGATTCCCTTTCCGAAACTTGCTCTACGCAAATTTGAAGTAGAAACCGCATCTAATGACTCGATATCGGCCAAATAGATGGTTGGTGTTATATTAAGAACAGCTGTTAGCTCTTCAATCTGAGTAAGTTTATCTTCTCTTGTCATGATGCTTTTCGGTTAAGATTATGAAACTGATTTAGCATCTACAGCTATACCTGGCGACATAGTTGAGGAAATATAAACGCTCTTCATATAAGTTCCTTTAGCCGCACTTGGCTTAAGTTTGTTTAGCGTTCTCAATAATTCCTCAGCGTTATCTTGAATTTTCGCTGCATCAAAAGATACTTTCCCAATTGCTGCGTGAACGATACCGTAACGATCAACCTTAAAGTCAATTTTACCAGCTTTTACCTCACCCACAGCTTTTGCTACGTCCATTGTAACGGTTCCAGACTTAGGATTAGGCATCAAGCCACGAGGACCTAATACGCGACCTAGAGGTCCAATTTTACCCATTACAGAAGGCATGGTTACAATGACATCAATGTCAGTCCAACCGCCTTTGATTTTTTCGATGAATTCATCGAGCCCCGCGTAATCAGCACCTGCTGCTTTAGCTTCTTCCACCTTGTCAGGTGTTACAAGAGCCAAAACACGTACGCTCTTACCAGTACCATGTGGAAGACTTACCACGCCGCGAACCATTTGGTTTGCTTTACGTGGGTCAACACCCAAACGGACTGCTAAGTTAACAGATGCGTCAAATTTAGTACAGTTTACCTCTTTTACTAAGGTCGCTGCTTCGCTTACAGAGTATACTCTTCCTTTTTCAAGTTTAGCGATCGCGTTTTTCATGTTTTTTGTCAATTTTGCCATTGATTCAAACTTTTAGTTAAAACGGCTTATCGCCAATTACAGTTATACCCATACTTCTCGCAGTTCCAGCAATCATTGACATTGCTGACTCAACGGTAAAACAATTAAGATCTACCATCTTTCCTTCTGCGATTGTGCGAATAGCGTCCCAAGTAACTTTAGCAACTTTACTACGGTTAGGCTCTGATGACCCCTTCTTTATCTTAGCAGCTTCCATTAATTGAACTGCTGCAGGAGGTGTTTTAATGATGAAGTCGAATGATTTATCTGCATACACAGTAATCACTACAGGTAATACCTGTCCCATTTTGTCTTGGGAACGAGCATTAAACTGCTTACAGAACTCCATAATATTAACACCTGCAGCACCCAAAGCTGGACCTACCGGAGGAGAAGGGTTAGCTTGGCCACCACGGACCTGAAGCTTTACTACTTTACTAACCTCTTTTGCCATTCTTGTTTATACTATTTAGCGTTGTTGTTGTGGCTGTTTCTCAAGTGGAAGCATGAAAAACGAACCTATATATAGCTCACTCTATATCAATTTAATTTCTCCACTTCCGTGAAGCCTAGTTCAACTGGAGTCTTACGGCCAAAGATCTTTACAGTAACCTCTAACTTCTGTTTCTCCTCGTTGATCTTTTCAATAGTCGCATCAAATGTACTGAACGGACCACTAACAACCTTAACCGTCTCTCCCAAAATAAATGGAACGAGAAGCATTGCGGAGTTTTCTGCCTCGGTATCAACTTGACCCAGCAGACGATTAACTTCTGAAGCGCGCATAGGTGACGGTTCTCCACCTTTAATATTTGACAAAAAACCAACTACATTAGGAAGGCTTTTAATCATATGACTAACCTCACCAGTTAATGTAGTTTCTACATACATGTAACCAGGAGTTCTTGTTTTGTCCTTAATAACCTTCTTACCACTGCGGACTTGCACAACCTTCTCCATTGGAATAAGAACGCGACCTACTAAATCACTCATACCTGCATGAGCCATATCTTTTTCGATATAGGTTTTCGTCTTGTGCTCTTGACCACTCACAGTGCGAAGCACATACCATTTCATTCCAGTATCTGACATGATTATCCGAAGATTGAATAAATGAACTCAAGCACTGTCGAGATCACCTTGTCCATACCAAACACAACTAGCGAAAAGATGATCGTCCCGATAAGCACCAAAGTAGTACTCTTTTGTAACTCACTCAAGCTCGGCCAAGTCGCTTTAACAGCGAACTCCTCCCATGAATCTTGTAATGATGTAATTATTTTGCTCATCTTTTTTATTCTTTGCACGGACACAAGGATTCGAACCCTGATCAACGGTTTTGGAAACCGCTATTCTACCATTGAACTATGTCCGTATGTAGGCAGAAAGGCGCCTCCTTAAAAAGGAGGCACCTTAACTACCATTTTACTTATTCAAACGAGTTAATTACTCGATGATTTCAGTTACTTGACCCGCACCAACCGTACGACCACCTTCGCGCATTGCGAAACGTAAACCTTGATTAACCGCAACATTAGCGATCAATTCAACAGTAATAGTCAGGTTATCACCTGGCATTACCATTTCAACTCCTTCAGGAAGGTGAATTTCACCTGTAACATCAGTCGTTCTTAGGTAGAACTGCGGACGGTATCTGTTATGGAAAGGAGTGTGGCGACCACCTTCTTCTTTCTTCAATATATATACCTCAGCCTTAAATTTTTTGTGCGGAGTAATCGAACCTGGCTTACAGATTACCATACCACGACGAATATCTTCTTTGGCGATACCACGAAGTAAGATACCTACGTTGTCACCAGCTTCACCAGTGTCAAGGATCTTACGGAACATTTCAACACCAGTGATCGTTGAAGACAATTTCTCGTCACCAAAACCAATAATATCCACAACGTCACCCGTGTTACCCACACCAGTTTCAATACGTCCGGTTGCAACAGTTCCACGACCCGTAATTGAGAATACATCCTCAATAGGCATTAGGAAAGGTCTTTCACGATCACGAACAGGCTCTTCGATCCAAGAATCACAAGCGTCCATTAATTCCATGATGCTACTTACCCACTTGTCGTCACCATTCAACCCACCTAGAGCAGAACCAGCAATTACAGGAGAGTTGTCTCCGTCGTACTCATAGAAAGAAAGAAGATCACGGATCTCCATTTCAACTAATTCCATAAGTTCTTCGTCGTCAACCATATCGGCCTTATTCATGAAAACAACCATACGAGGTATACCAACTTGGCGACCTAATAAGATGTGCTCACGAGTTTGAGGCATAGGACCATCAGTAGCCGCAACTACAAGGATAGCACCATCCATCTGTGCAGCACCAGTTACCATGTTCTTCACGTAATCCGCGTGACCTGGACAGTCAACGTGGGCATAATGACGGTTAGCCGTCTCATACTCTACGTGAGAAGTATTGATAGTGATACCACGCTCCTTTTCTTCAGGAGCATTGTCGATAGAATCGAAGCTTCTCATTTCTGACAAACCTGCCTTCGCCAAACAAGTGGTGATTGCAGCTGTCAATGTTGTTTTTCCGTGGTCAACGTGACCGATGGTACCAATGTTCAAGTGAGGCTTGGTACGTTTGAATGTTTCTTTTGCCATGACTAGCGATTATTAAATATATAAAATAGTGTTAAAGATTCTAATTTATAGAGCCAATGACGGGAATTGAACCCGTGACCTCTTCCTTACCAAGGAAACGCTCTACCGCTGAGCTACATCGGCCTTATGGCCTTAATATTTGAGCGAAAGACGGGATTCGAACCCGCGACCCTCAGCTTGGAAGGCTGATGCTCTACCAGCTGAGCTACTTTCGCGATGGTGGGGGGAGCAGGATTCGAACCTGCGAAGGTTTCCCAACGGATTTACAGTCCGTCCTCGTTGGCCGCTTGAGTATCCCCCCAGGTTGTGCTAGAAAACTATAAAGTTCTCAAGCAAATTACTTGAGCCAGTAGTCAGATTCGAACTGACGACCCCGAGATTACAAATCACGTGCTCTGACCAACTGAGCTATACCGGCAAATGTCAAAGATCTTCCGTCTTACAAACGGACTGCAAATGTAGTAAAGAGATTTAAACGTGCAATACTTCTTAAAAAAAAAGTGAAGACTATTTGTCCTCACTTTTTTTCACTCTTAGCAACTCCTTGAGAGTTAATGACTTTCTCTTTGTTTTTCCTTCATTTTTTTTAGTTTTCTTATCAAAACTTCCACGACAATATCAGCAGCTTCCTCAAAAGACTTACGCTCTTTAGTTACAATGATATCATTTCCAGGAACAGACATTCTGATTTCCACAATTTTATTCTCTCTGTTGTTGTTGTTATCAACCTTTAAGAAGACATCAGTGGTGATACTCTTATCAAAGAACTGGGTTGTCTTTTTCAGGCGCTCCTCAATAAAAGCCAATAGCTTTATATCCGCTTTGAAGTTAACTGACTGAATGTTTACTGTCATAGTGCTTGATTTTTACGAACCCTTAGGATGGGCTCTGTTATACACTTTAACGAGCTCCTCAAAAGTACTTGTCGTATAAACCTGAGTAGAACTCAAGCTTTCATGCCCCATCAATTCTTTAACTGTGTTGATATCAACGCCTGCGTTTAACAGATGGGTAGCATAGGAATGACGCAAAGTATGAGGATGCTTGTCAACCACCGTTGTAGCATCATTAAGATAGGACAATACGATATTATAAACAAGACTTGGATAGAGCTTTTTACCCTTACGCGTAAGCAATAAGTGATGTACGTCAGATTGAAGATGGCTTCTTGCCTGATGATAAGTATTGAAGTACCCCTCTATGACCATGGGCAAGGGTAGTTGACGCTCCTTATTTCGTTTTCCAATAATAGTAACCGTACCTCTACTCCAATCGAAATCTGATCCCTTAAGCTCAATAAGCTCAGCCCTTCTCAGTCCAAGACCATAAAGTAATAGTAGCATAAGCTGATTTCGCAATCCCTCAAAGTCCGAGGCAAAGAGCTCATCCCTAGTCAATGATTCCAAATCACGCTCAGGAATACTCATCACTAGTCTTTTTGCGGTTTTCAAACTCCGTATACCACGAACGGGTTGATTCGTATGCCGATTGCTTTTTTCACACCATTTGTAATAGCTGCGAAGTGCACTGAGTGAACGATTAATTGACCTGTTTGAAATACCTGACTTATTTCTCCAAACAATAAAACGTTTGACATTACCCTTCTCAGCCTGATGAGTGGAAATATCAAATTCATGATTCAAGAAATCTTCCCAACGATTCAATTCCAGTCCATAGGCATCTATCGTCTTTTCACTAGCTCTAATTTCAGCACGCATGTATTCAATAAAAGACTGGATATCGTTAGACGCCATTGACATAATTGGGATTACTTCAACCATGAAGTTACTAAAACAAAAAAAGCCCAACACAATGTGTTGGGCTTAATAAAATATCTAAATAGTAGTCTATTCTTCCTCTGCGTTGCGCAAATTTTGAATATACGCAGCTTTCATGTTCATGCGTCGCTTAGCTTGTGCTGGTTTCGTATGGTAACGATCAGCGCGAAGCTTGCGGACTACACCCGTTGAGCTATGTTTTCTTTTGTAGCGCTTGAGCGCACGTTCGATGGATTCACCTTCTTTGACATTAATTACGAGCATAGTAACACCTCCTTTCAAATTATGATCGCGAATGTACATCATTTTTCATTCACTAATATATAGTTTAAGGAAATTAGTGTTAACCTTTTCAAATTCTTTCCAATTGCAAAGCTCTGGCCATTTCAAGTCACCAAAAGTCTCACGATAGAACGTTATTCGTTTAACCGGGACATAATTCAATTCAGGAAATTTCAAGAGTTCTTGAAAACTGATCTACCATTAGCAAAAGGTTTTCTACCAAGCTAATAAGGATCTAATCAGTTGCCATTAGAAGTGAACAACTTAAAATTATTCAGTCCTTCTTTACATCATTGTCAGAATAGGAATCTGACGCCCCACTACTTGGAGCCTTAAGTACTTTTCGGAAAAAATAAATGGTTGCCGTAATGACTGTTCCTTGTGTCAATACGATCATGATTAAAGCTGAAGTAGTCATTTATAGCGCTCTTTTTTTACGTTTATTCGATGCTGCCTTTACCATAGCGACCAAGACAAAGAAACACGTCAGTAAAAAGTACCGACTCATATCTATATAGAACATGTCTGTAAGCACGTCATTTTCCCACCAAATCACACCTGTGTCTAGGTGGAATACTTTATTAATAATACTATCCTTCGCCCAAGGCCATCCATTTCCAGAAAGTAGCGAATTCCAGGCTGTGGACCAGTCAGAAAGCTCTCCATTAAGTGGTTTTATAAGTGACGTAAAAAGTATTGTACCAATAAACAATGGTGTAACGTACTTAATAATTGGCCTATATATCTTAGGTACTTTCATATCAGCGCCATCATTGATCTCTGCCCAACCTTTATCCATCCCAAAGACCCAGGCGAAGAGAATGACTTCAGCTAGAGCGAACACTACGAGACTTACTGTTCCAGTCCAGTAATCATATTCATCGAATACTCCTTTCTCAAAAAATAATATCGTCGGAAGACCCATAGCAAGTATAGAGACTCCTAATATAATGGCACTTTTGTTTTTCGACCAATTGAATTCATCTTGTACAAATCCCATAAATGGGGTACCCATAGCTAAGGATGAAGTAATACCTGCGAAAAACAGTAAACCAAACCAAGCTACTCCTGATATAACGGCAATCACACTACCCCATTGGTCAAACAAGAAAGGCATCGTTTTAAATGCCATCATAAAACCAGCGTTTTCAATGACCCAATCCAATCCTAGATACCCAACAGCGATAGGTATAACGACCGCAGATCCAAGTACGATCTCAACAAAACCATTCATCCAGCCTGCAGCCATCGCATTCAAAGCGATATCATCCTTTTGCTTTAAGTAGGAACTATAGCAGTGTATAGTACCCATACCAACGGAAAGTGTGAAAAATATCTGCCCCGCGGCAGCCAACCATATTTTAGGGTTAGCTAAAGTGGTGAAGTCAGGTTCCCAAAGAAAATTCAACCCTATAAAAGTGGAACAATCATCACAACGGCCAGTAGAACCTGTTGTCCAAGACATTATGGCCAAAAATGCACCAAAAAGAATAAGTAAAGGCATAGCGATTTTAGCTACGGTCTCTATACCAGCGCTAAGACCTCTAGAAAGGATATAAATATTAATGGTTAACGTTACTAAAAAAGCCAAAATCGCCCAGACCGGAAAATTTATACCACTCCCTAAATCAACATAATTATTAAAAAAAATATCGAGTTGGGCTAAATCTAAACCTAAGAAGTCTCCTTTTAGGGACTTTATCGTGTAGGTCAACGTCCATGATTCTATATAGGTGTAATACGCCATGACACCCATATTAGTAAAGATCCCAAAAACACCAAAGTATTTCCAGAACCTCCTCTTGGTCATGTTATCAAGAATAAATGGCGTACTGTGATCACCATATCGGCCGCCAAAACGACCCATCGCCCACTCTACCCATAACAAGGGTATCCCCATTAATAGAAAGCTTACTAAATATGGTATGATAAAAGTACCACCACCATTTTGGACCGCTTGAACAGGGAAACGCAAAAAGTTACCTAGACCAACTGCATTTCCTGCCATGGCCAAGATGAGACCAACACGTGACCCCCAAGATTCTGTTGTTTGAGACATTCCTTATAGGATTGTTAAGAGTGAACATCGAAAATAGAGGAAAGCAATGTCTCTGACAAATATCCACTTATAATCCTGCTTGTTTAGAAATCAACACCAGTGCTTCAGGGAAAGTATGTGGATTATATCCCAATTCTTTACGCGCTTTTGAAATATCAAAGCCTGTTACAGGAGGTCTTTTTGCAGCTTGACTTAACGTTAAACTACTCACTTTAGTCACTGTGTCCATGGACAGATTAAAATGATTAGAAACCGCCTCTACCAGCTCGTAAATAGACATGAAATCAGGACCTGAAATATTAAATATACCCTGTGCTTGTTGGTCTGCAGCCAGCAGTGCACCGTGTGCTAAATCCTCTGCTAAGGTGGGCGTTCTGAATTGGTCATCTACCACGTTTATCGGTTGACCTTTTTCTAAAGCTCCTTTGGCCCAGAGTACAATATTACTTCTACTTAAATCTTCTGCCATTCCTATGACTAAGACAGTCCTTAAAATCGACCACGAACTCAAGTTTTTAATAATATTTTCTGCCTCTAACTTAGTTTCTCCGTAATAACTGATCGGATTGGGAGCAGCCAGCTCTGTATAAGGACCATTTTTACCGTCAAAAATAAAATCTGTAGAGATGTGCACTACATGTGCACCAACCTGCGCAGCAGCTTGGGCAATATTACTAGTTCCATTCACATTCAAGGCATAGGCCTCCTTTCTCCTTTCTTCGCAGTGGTCAACGTTTGTCATTGCGGCACCATGTATAATTACATCCGGAGCAAAAGAAGTCACCACCTCCATCACTTGAGTCATAGAGGTGATATCCATAGACACGTAACTAGCGCTTCCTAAGGCAACTACCCTGTTCTCACCTCTTGCGGTAGCTAGAAATTCATGTTGAGGGTACTTGATGGTCGCAGCGGCTATCTTTTGACCCAGTAGGCCATTAGATCCCGTAAATAATATTTTCATCTCAGGTTTTGTTATTTGGTTTGGGCGTTGAACCACTTACGCATCGCTTTGATTTGACTATCATTTCCAAGTACATATAGCTTGGAATGCGGTGACACCCTGAATTCTGGTGCTGGATTTACCGTTAAATTTCCATGTTCAGAAATATAACCTATGACGGTACATCCCGTCGCTTGACGAATATTCAAGTCCTTAATATTACATGCACTGAACTCTTCTGGCAGCTCATCAATTTGAATTTCTTCAATATTAGTAGCACTCGATCCTCCCATGCTCAAATGGTCTAGAAAGTCCATGACTCCCGGATTCATAAGGTTGTGGGCTAAATGAGCACCTCCTACTAAGTTGGGGCTCACCGTATAATTTGCCCCAGCTGATAAAAGTTTTTTCTCAGTACTTTCCGTATTTGCCCGGGCACCAATCACCATTTCAGGATTCATTTGACGCGCAGAAATCACTACGAAAAGGTTATCTGTATCAGAAGAAAGCGCCGCAATAAGACTTCGTGCTGCACTCACATTAGCTTTTTCCAAGACTTCATCAAGGGTTGCGTCACCTAGAATCACATGGCAATCCTTTAGGGATTCCGTATACCTTGCCGCCCTCACTGCATCATTTTCAATGACGACTACCTCAGCACCGTAAGCCCTTAATTTACTGACTACCTGTCTTCCATTACGGCCGATACCGCAGACTACAACATGCCCATTTAACTTCTCCACTTTGCGTTTGAGTCTTTTGGTTTTTAAATATTCACGAACACTTCCATCCATAGCCAATTGAGCTAATAAACCCGCGCCATAGGCAAAGGTGCCAAAGCTACTGACAATAAGCACTATGGTAAACCAGGTGCCTGCAGTGCTTAGTGGCTCAATCTCATTGAACCCCACAGTGCTGACGGTCTGTATCACCATATATAGAGAAGACAACCAACTGAAGCCTTCAATATAACGGTACCCTAAAGTTCCTATGGTGAGGATTATTGTAAAAATAGCCAATACCCTTCTCAGGCTGGCAAATGGGTTTCGCATTCCATAAAGGTAGAACGCTGCGCTTCTAAAGCAAGTCTTTTGCTAATGACTATTTTTTTGATCCGGCTTGGGTCTTTCGCAGTGAGTCTAGTGTGGTGATTTATTTCTCAACAAGCCATATGAGAATGTAGCGCAAAACAAGAACGACAACATATCCAATAAATCCGGCACCGATATTTACCACAATTGGTCCTGGACAAGCGCCACTTAGCGCCCAACCAAGTCCGAAAATAGTTCCACCAATTAGGTATCTGGGAATACTCTAAGACTTAGGCTGAATCACGATAGGTGCGCCTAAAATTTCTTTTACAGCATACTTTTTTAAATAGGCAGTCATAGGAATACCTAGTCCAACTGCTAAACCACTAATTCCATACATATGAATACTTTGGAGCCTGAACATCTCTTGAGTTCTGTACCAGAATGCTGCTTCACTCTTGAACATGATGATCCTAAAATAATACTCGCAACAATAAATATCAACTATTACTGATTAAATTTAGAGTGTTGTTGGACAGACATAATCTGACACTGGAATACCAGCCGCTTTGATCGCGCCAAACCCACCTACTACATCCACTAGGTTATGAATTCCTCTCGCTTTCAATATCGAAGCAGCGATGACCGATCGGTATCCACCAGCACAATGCACATAGAATTTTCCTTCCGTTGGCAGTTCCGTCATATGGTTATTAATCAACTCTAGCGAAGCGTGAATGGCATTAGGCACATGTTCACTTTGGTACTCGCCAATTTTCCGGACATCTACAACCACTGGATCAGCCAGTTGGTCTAACCCCGAAGCTGAAATTTGCTCCATGGTGTCAATTTCTTTTCCAGCGTTACTCCATGATTCAAAACCACCATCCAAAAAACCAATAGTTTGATCATAGCCCACACGAGAGAGACGAGTCAATACCTCCTCCTCCATTCCAGGGTCCGTAACCAATAATAATTTTTGCTTGATGTCGGGAATCATAGCGCCTACCCACATAGCAAAACTTCCTTTAATACCAATAAAAATAGATTGTGGAATAAAACCTTTTGTAAATACGTCTTGATGACGCGTGTCAAGAATAAGAGCTTCAGTTTCGTTTGCTGCTGCATCGAATTCCTCCACACTTAAGGCTCTCATACCACGTTCCATAACAGTGTCTAGGCTTTCATAACCAGTCTTATTTAATCTTACATTCTCCGGGAAGTATGCCGGTGGTGATTGAAGACCATCTGTTACTTCTGCAACAAATTCTTCTATGGTCATATCTGAACGTAGTGCGTAATTGATCGCTTTTTGCTCACCTATTGTCCCAACCGTTTCCTTTGACATGTTCTTTCCACATGAGGATCCAGCACCATGTCCTGGATAAACAATAACATCATCCGAAAGTGTCATTATCTTAGTTCTTAGCGACTTATAAAGTGTCTGTGCTAATTTCTCTTGGGTCATGTCCGTAGCCTTTTGAGCAAGATCTGGACGACCTACGTCTCCTAAAAACAATGTATCACCAGAGAAAATAGCATGATTCATGCCACTTTCGTTTTTCAAGAGATAAGTCGTCGACTCCATGGTATGACCTGGGGTATGCAAAACCTCAATTTCTACATCTCCAATTCTCAACCTTTCTCCATCCCTTGCAATCTTACAATCAAACGTTGGGTTTGCTAGGGGACCAAAAATAATTGTAGCCCCTGTCTTCTTTGCTAAATCAAGATGGCCTGAAACGAAGTCAGCATGGAAGTGCGTCTCAAGGATGTATTTAATTTTAACACCGTCTTTTTCTGCACGCTCTAAATAAGGACCTACTTCGCGAAGTGG
>CAJWFD010000022.1 GCA_913031435.1 uncultured Cryomorphaceae bacterium | reverse complement strand
GTTCAATACTTCGGTGGTGTTCAGGTGAGTTGTAATGGCGCAACAGATGGAGGCATCGATGTAATGGTTGCTGGCGGAACGCTGCCGTATGTCTATCTATGGAATGACAACGACACTACTCAAGATAGATCTATGATTGGTGCAGGTACTTATTCAATGACGGTTACGGATGCTCAAGGATGTACAGTAAGTATTTCAGAAGTAATATCAGAGCCTTCAATGCTTATTGCCTCATCGTTAGTTGACTCTCTTGAATGTTATGGAGCTCAAGATGCTAGTATTTCATATACGGTATCTGGAGCAAATGCACCTTACCTAAGTTCTTGGTCAGGTTCACTAGGCACTTCAGTTGATAGCGTTTTAACAACCTTCCAGGTTGATATGACGGGTGCTTCAGTTAGTACAAATGGTATGCAGTTAATCTCAAACTCTGGATCCAACTACAGTATGAGCTTGATTCCAATACTAGAGGATTCTGTCTATAGAGTGACCATTGCAATGGCAATGGGAAGCACTATGGAATATCGATTCTTTAATGGAGCTACTGCGGAAAGTGTTAGTTCACTATGTGGTACAAACATTGGCGGTACGTTCTATCGTACTGTCACGGTAACGTCCGATACTACATTCGGTACGGTAGCCTTCTCAGGATGTACATTGTTAAGCACCAATATGATTGGTGCAGGGATTTACGGAACGCGCGACTTGACAGGTTTGTCTGCTGGTGTTTACACCATGAGCTTTATTGATGTAAATGGATGTACTGTTTTAATGTCTGACTCGATTGCTCAGCCTGATAGCTTATACATATCAGCGGCGAGTATAGTAGATGCTAGTTGTCCTCAAACGCCAGATGGATTCATTGATATCACGGTATCAGGAGGCGTAGCACCTTATTCCTACATTTGGAATGGAGGCTTAGATACAACTCAGGACATAGCGGCCGCTTACGGTTACTATTCTGTTCAGATAACAGATGCAAAAGGTTGTATTGATAGCGCAACATACTTAATAGACGCTCCGTTCCCATATAACGATGAAGAGTTGTGTGTGGTTACCGTAGATACAACAGGTGTCAACTTGCTTGTATGGGATAAGACACCAGGACAGCGCACTGCAGACTACATTATACTTCGCGAAAACGCGTCAACGCAGTACGCGAGTGTTGGAACTAATGTTTACAACAACATGAGTACTTATGCAGATCAGAACTCTAACCCAGCTGTACAGCCGTACAGATATAAGTTAGTGCTTCAGGATAGTTGTGGTAATTACTCAGATACTTCTGACTACCACGCAACTATTCACCTTCAAGCCAGCCCAGGTATTGCTTCGAATGAGGTTCAGTTGTCATGGACGGCATACGAAGGAAAAACTGTACAGACCTACTATATCTATCGCTGGTTGAGTCCATTGAATAGAATATTAGTGGATTCGGTTAGTTCTAATGTGTTTACCTACACTGATATATATCCTGTTACAACCACAATCACAGCTCTCTTGTATGAAGTTGGAGCTAAGTTTGTAAACGGCGGATGTAGCCCAACGGTAGGAAAACGAGCTACTTATGCTAATTCTATGTCAAATGTCTTGGATTGGGGTACAGACGGTGGCGTCTCAATTGGGACTGATGAATGGGTTGACGTTGTGCTAGAGCATGATTTAGAAATCTATCCAAACCCATCATTGGGCAGGCTAAACTTAGATCTGAAAGGTGCATGGGAATACCAAGAAGATATTAATATTAAAGTTTTAGATATTACTGGTAGAGTTCTAGCAACAAGTATCACTAATGGTGCGGGAACTGTCCAGTTTGACTTCCAAGATCTGCCAGCGGGTGTTTACTTTATTAACATTATCACCAACGAAGGAAGAACCATTGTTAAACGTTTTGAAAGAATAAACTAATGAAGAAAATCACTACATCACTAGTCTTGGGATTATTCTCAACACTTGCTTTTTCTCAGACAGAATCTAATCCACCGCTTTATAGCAGTGGTTATTTGGCACTGCCGAGCACAGTTAATGAATTGTCATTAGCCGGATCAGCGAATCCATTAGGCTACAATCACCAGGTATTCTCTTTAGGTCTGTTAGATTTAGACAATCAAGTTGGAGCCTCCAGCATCCCTAGTGTTTCAGGTAGTCACGGTCCAACATCATCATTATCGCGTGCTAGTGTTGCCTATAACATTAACGAGACAACAGGAATAGTAGCATCAATTGGTTATTTCTCAGCTGGTGATGTGGAGTTAAGAGACGGTGATGGTAACATACTTGGTCAGTTTACTCCATATGAGACGGATGTTAGAGTGGGAGTTGTTAAGGCTCTCTCGGAAAAGTTAAACGTCGGTGTCCGTCTTGGATATTTAAGTACGAATTTAGGATCCAGCATTTCTACAGCGGCCATTAGAGAGGCTTCGGTTTTGATAGACTTCTCGGTGGATTATACAATTCTAGAGAACTCAAACTCTTCTCTAAAGACTTATTGGTCATTGAACAACGTTGGGAAAAAGGCAAATTTTAGTGAAACTAATCTTAATTACCTACCAGCGCAAATGTCCCTTGGTGTGGTATATGATTATGAAATCAACAAAGATTTAAGAGTTCTTCCTCAATTGCAGTTGCAAAAATTCTTGGTACCTACGGCTCCAACTTACAATGCCGATGGAACAATTTTTGGCGGACAATTGCAAAACACGAATATTCTTGGCTCTCTGTTTACCTCTTTTAATGATGCACCAGGTGGATCGTCGGAAGAGATTAAGGAATGGTGCCCTATTCTATCCACACAATTAGTAGTGAAAGAGAAAATTCTAATTAATCTGGGAGCTTCATTTGAGCACCAGGACAAGGGGAATCGCCAATTTATATCACTAGGCGTCGGTTACAAAGCTGAAAAAATTGAGCTAGGCACTGCTTATTTAGTGCCGATTTCTGATAATGCAGGCTACTTTCAAGGCTTATTTGGACTAGGTGTCAAGTATAAGATCTAGCATCAGTTAACACAAGTCATGCATATAAAAAGGCCCACTGTTTTAATAGTGGGCCTTTTTACGTGTTTACTATGTTGTAGATGCCAGTCACGAAGTTTATATGTAGTGTTTGATCCTTTTGTATATCCATAACTTAAATGTATTAGGTTATGTTGATTATTTGCCCATAAAATAGTGGGCCTAACTGGTAGAGTAACTTTTCAAAAATCAAAACCTTAATATAATATAAGTGCTATTTTAGCATAAATCTGAAATTGATGGAAAATAGTATAACAATAATATTACTTGTTTCCCTTTGTGTATGGAGTTCAATGATTGTCTTGACTTCAGCGATTTACCGTGCTTTGAGTTCGACTGATATTGTGCGTAGTTTCAACAACCATTACATTCTTTACACGCTTCCGTTATTTTTGCTATTCGTTGCTACCTTTGGTAGACTATTATTTCCTGTAGGTTGGCAGCATTGGCTTTCCGGATCTTGCGTAGCCTTAAATGTTTTAATAACCACGGGTCGTTACCAGTATATTAGATATCTCTTATCAGATAATATGGCAAAGGCCTATACCAATCGATGGGAATTATTGGCTGTAGTATTTTCACTAGGTGCTTACATAGCCGTACAAAATATACATGCGCCGTTAGAAACAAGTAGAGTTGGATTGAGTAGAATTATAGAAGAGGCGTTTACATTTAAAAATCACAATTCGACCTTAATAAGCATCTTCTATTTTGCAGGATTGTATGAGGTGAGTACGTTTGTATTCCAATATCGCCTCCTTAAAAAAAATAAAAAAAAATTTAGCAAGCCGGCTCTCTCTCTAGGTAAAAATCTTATGGGAGTTCATTATCTAACTATTGTAATTTTTATTTCTGGAATTATTTTAGTTGCATCATTGGTCATTGAAAATCAGGCACTTTACACAGCTTCCTGGGTATCGTATTTCTCTACTCAACTTCTTTTATTGGGGTTTATTCAAGTCACATCAGGCAAGATCTCCCGTGGAAATATTGGTTTGAAAGCGAAACAGTCAAAAGAGTTTAATCACTTGTTCGCTAGACTTATGGACACATTGATAAGTGAGGAGATGTTCAAAAAAAAGGGATTAAGAATTTATAATGTTGCAGTCTATCTTAATATTTCGGAAAAAGATTTACGAGATTCTATTGCCCAATGTTCTTCGGTCGGGTTTCCAACATTAGTTAACCTAATAAGACTAAATCATCTTTCTAAACTCTGTAATAAGCAAGAACATGACTCTATTTCTGTCCTAGACTTATCCAAACTCTCGGGATTTTCTTCTAAAAGCTCATTACATAGAGTATGTGTTGAGTGGGCACTAATGTCTCCCACGGAGTTAAGAAACGATAAACATATTTATGAGTACGAAAATATAATAAAAGGTTAGGTTATTCACCTAACACAATCCTCGATTGTCCTTTGTTAAACAGTTTGACTATTCCGCGTCCTCTAGGTATTTACTAATAGTTACACCAACGATATCCTTAAAAGCGTTATAAAGAGACGTGCGTGACTCGTATCCAACATTTCTACTGAGGTCATCAATACTATGCTGATTTAAATAATGTCCATTTATCAGTTCAACGGCTTTTTTGATGCGAATTTCTTTTGAAACAGTTATGAATCCTTTAGAAGTTACTTTAGTATATTCTCTCCATTGCTCAGGAGTAAAAGGAGCGTTATCAATGAAGTCAGCCTTTGTCGTATTAGAATTAAACAAAACGCAGCTATTGTCATAAGCTAGCGAGTCTAGATAGTTCTGTATGAATTCTATATTTAAGGGAGATTTTCTGTTTAGATTGGTTTTCGATTTAATTAATCTAACGCTTGGTGTATTCAAAAACAGGATCTCATAGACTATTGCCATGCCCGGTATACAGATCAAAAGTTTTTGAAACATTGGGTCCCGAATATATAGGTAGTGTCCAGATACGATGGTATATAAAAAATCGAAAGTTAACAGACTTGATACCAAAAGACTAATTGGCCAAATTAACAAGGTCCAGTGAACCCCATTTGCATATCTTTTCTCGATGCAAAGAATGGCATAAATTGAATTATGGCCTGGATAGAGAAATAACAGTAGTAAAAGATGATTATTAGCAATGTAGTTTGTAGCCGCACTAAATAAGTTGATATCAGTAGAATTTATGAAACTGTCTAATTCAAATTCAGAATACAATTCACGTAGGACGACTATTAAAATAGCTAGCGAAAAAGGCACTAGATGACTCCGGAACGCACGTTGAGTGACTCTCTTATCAGACGAGTTAAACATTGTATATGGTCCAGCTAAAAACAAAAAGGGGATAAATAGAGTGTTTATAGAATAACCTTGAATCTGCAATATACTGTTGTCGATGTTAAGGTTGAGAAAATAAAAAAGGCTCGAAAAGGTGCTGAGCGCTATCAATATTCGCATTGTGCCTTGTAGCAGCCAAAACGGCCTAGATACTACGTATATGGACAAAAGCGCATATGCAATTAGAAAGAGAGCCTTCGGCATTTATATAGATCACATTTAATTAAAACATATCAAAAATACTCAATACAAGTCAATAATTAAACTAAATTAGACCGATTTCATTCGTATTCATGATCGATGCTCCGGCAACAATTGGCAACATACAAATGGATGAGTTAAAGCGCATAACTACTGCGAATACGCAAGCAAAGTAAAGTATTTAGTTTGTAGTTTAACCAAAATTAAAACTATTCACATGCTACGTACATTCCTGTTTTTTGTAGCTTTTTCCGCCTTTATTTTTACCGCCACTGCGCAACAACGCGCGTCTAATGAATTGACAAAAAAGCAGATTCAGGAAATGTCTTGGGTTGATGCTATGCAGGATTACCATGTTAATTTTAATACAGTAGTCGAAAAATTCAATAACGCCCACGTTGGTAAAACCTACGAAAAAGGCCATGGCTGGAAACAGTTCAAACGCTGGGAACACATGATGGGACAGCGTGTGGGAGTGGATGGTATTCGTCCAAACCCAGGTGTATTGTATCAAGCAATACAGGCGCAAAAAAAAGCGACTTCCGTGGAGTATGGTGATTGGTCCGCGATGGGACCATTTAATGCTCCATCAAATGGAGGAATTGGACGTATCAGTAATGTGGCGTTTCACCCAAAGCATAATGATACTATTTATGCCGGTGCACCAGCAGGTGGATTATGGGTGAGCTATGACGACGGACAGAATTGGAAAACATTTACAGATGAACTCACTAATATTGGCGTTTCAGACTTAGCGATTGATCCTGTGCATCCGGATACGATGTATCTAGCAACGGGTGATAGAGACGCTGCTGACACCTATAGTTTTGGATTGTTAAAGTCTACTGACGGTGGCGTAACATGGGGAACAACAGGGTTATCTTTTTCAGTATCTAATAATTCTAGAATAGGAAGAGTAGTTGTTGACCCTGACAGTACCCATATAATTCTTGTAGCTACAAACGGAGGTATCTATAGAAGCACGAACTATGGCGTTAACTTCTCCTTAGAGCAATCCGGTAATTTCATAGGTATACACAACGGAATTGGGGATACAGCCTATGCGACCACTACAGGTTCATCTCCTAAGGTGTACCGATCTGTAGATAATGGCAATTCATGGTCGCATCTTACAAGTGGCTTACCGACGAGTAGTAAATATAGATGTGAGCTTACCCTAAGCGGTACACCAGGAAAATTATATGTGGTTTTTGGTGCTTCAGATTACGGCTATGGTGGTGTTTATCGTTCTACTAACGGAGGCACAAACTGGACCCTAATGAGTTCTACGCCAAACATTATGGGTTGGTCAAACAACGGTTCAGGCTCGGGAGGCCAAGCATGGTATGACCTAAGTATCGCTTGTGACCCTAATCAGGAAAACACCATCTACGTAGGTGGTGTAAATATTTGGAAATCCACGAACGGCGGAAGTACATGGAGCATCGTGGGACACTGGTACGGTGCGGGATCTACACCTTACGTTCACGCTGATCATCATCACGCATCCTTTAGACCGGGCAGCTCAGAACTTTATGTGGGTACAGATGGAGGAGTGTATAAAACCACGAATGCTGGTTCGTCATGGTCTGATTTAAATGACGGCATGAATATTACCCAATATTATAAGATTAGTCAAAGCACCATGGATACTTCGTTAGTACTCGCTGGTGCGCAGGACAATGGCTCTCACATGAGATCGTCTACCATGAATTGGTCGGAAGTTACAGGTGGAGATGGCATGGACAATGGCGTGGATGCAACAAACGATAACCTCCTTTATACATCTGTTTATTATGGTGATTTTTACAAGAGCTCTAATGGCGGCGCTTTTTTCTCAGGTATAAATACATTGAGTCCTGCTGGGTCAGGAAATTGGGTTACCCCATTTAACACGGATCCAGTGACAGCTAATACTATTTATGCGGGCTTCAAAAAGCTTTGGAAATCAACTAATGCAGGATCAAGCTGGACCGCAACTTCTTCAGCGAATGTCGCAGGGAATGCTAATATGGATGAGTTCGAGATTGCGCCAAGCAACACGAATTATATCTATGCATTAATCAACGGTAATATTTATAAAAGTACCAACGGTGGGAGCACTTGGTCCTCTATAACTCCTAGTGGAAGCCTTTCCTTTGGAAATAACATTACCGGTGTGGCCATAGATGCCGATGATGAAGATCACATCGCTATTTCTATTAGCGGATTTACCGGAACTACAAAGGCAATAGAAAGCTTTAATGCAGGCGTAACTTGGTCTAACATTTCTTCGGGTTTACCTAATGTGCCCGCGACAGCAGTAATTTTTGAAGGAGGTTCGAGCGACGGAATTTACGTAGGAACGGATATTGGAGTATACTATAAGAGCTCTGTTTACCCTAACTGGGTAAGCTTTAATGAGAACTTACCAAATGTGATCATCTCAGACTTTGAACTTTACGAAGACGATGCGCTGCTTAGAATAGGAACTTATGGCCGTGGTGTTTGGCAAAGTCCTTTGATGGCAGGCCTTTCTACTGTTCCAGAAGCAAAATTTACTGCTGACCCTACGTCTACCTGCGGATTAGTAGATACCGTAACCTTAACAGATAATAGTTCTGGTTTGCCAGCATCATGGTTATGGCAAATCACACCGGCAACGTATAATTTTGTAGGAACAAGTACAGACACGGCCCAGAACCCACAAGTGGTGTTCACTGCAACAGGAAACTATACGGTGTCTTTAACAGCGTCCAACGCCTATGGATCTGATGATACTACTCAGTATCAATTGATCAATGTAGGAGGAGCTACGCTACCGTTTGTAGAAGATTTTGAAACAGGCTACCTGGGTTGGAAAATCACGAACCCTGATGGAGGAATCACATGGGAGTCTTCCGCGGTAAGCGGTTCGTCTCCCGGGAGTACCGCTATGAAAGTAGCACACTATTCCTACAGCACCGCAGGAGCCATAGATGAACTGATTTCACCTCCATTGGATTTCACAAACGACACTTTAGTATCTATGTCATTTGAATATGCCTCGGCGTATTACAGTACGGCTTATACGGACAGTTTAAAAATATATGTGAGTGCTGATTGTGGAACAACGTGGTCTAACGTTGCTGCATATGTCGGGACACAAAGTACCTTTAGCACGGCGGGTCAAACCACGTCCTCTTTTACACCTGTAGATTCTACTTCATGGTGTCAAGGAAGCTCGACAGTAACCTGTCCAACAATTGATCTTGATGCATACAGCGGAATGGCGGGTGTAAGGGTGAAGTTTGTAACTATAAATGGTTATGGAAATAACTTGTATCTAGACAACATCAATATTACCGGCCAGGGCCAAGTTGCTCCGGTGGCCTATTTCCAGGGAGATAGCACGGCATGTACGGGACAAGTACTGAACTTCTTTGATTTTTCAACACCAGCGCCAGCAAGCCGTATGTGGTCTTTCCAGGGAGGTAACCCCGCGAGTTCTGCCTCTTCAAACCCCTCAGTTACCTATGCTGCACCGGGAGTATACGATGTTAAACTGGTGGTTTCAAACGCCGCTGGTCAGGATTCACTTACCAGGTCAAGCTATGTGAGCGTAACGACAGCCCCAATAACGGACGTTGTTTTAGTATTAGCGTCAAATACGGTGTGTAAAAACGACAGTGTTTTTGCGTCTGCGACCATTACAAATGGTGGACTAGCACCAAGCATAGATTGGATAGTAAATGGTTCTGTCGTTGCAAGTAATACGGGGTCATTCGCTAGCGTATTCACAGATGGTGATGTATTAAAAGTTAAAATGACGAGCTCGGATGATTGTGTAGCGGTTAAAACAGCAGCCGATTCTGTTACGATGACAGTACAAAACTTGCCTGCTGTAACCTTATCCTCACAGGGTTATTTATGTGAGTTAGATGGACCTGGGCAGCTCAGTGGGGGTATGCCTGCAGGAGGTGTATACTCCGGTCTAGGGATTAGTAATGACACTATTTACCCAAGCATTTCAGGTGTAGGATCACATTGGGTTAATTATACTTATACGGAGCCAACCACCGGCTGTGCTAACGATAAGAAACGGGCCATTAGTATTCAAGCAGCTCCAGGTCAGCCTACGTTGAGTCAAAACTCGATAAGCGGATACTTAGTGGCGGCAACTCCTGCAGGGACGTATACCTACCAGTGGCTGGATGGAAATATGGATCCAATTTCAGGGGCCACTAACGCGACCTTCTTACCAACGTCAAACGGAAACTACTTCATTAAGATTACGTCAAACATTCTTTGCTCCAACACATCTGCGGCATACATGGTAGTGAACATTGGCTTAGATGAGGAAAACTTAAGTGGATTTGAAATGTATCCTAATCCAGCAACGAACAGACTTACATTTAATGTGCAGGGAAGTGCTGAAGTTCATGTCCTTGACGCTGCGGGTCGCCTTTTTTATTCCGGCTTAGTAGAGGGTAAGTATTCGCTAGATGTTCAGGATTGGGCAAGAGGAGTATATATGGTTCAAGTGCTTCGTGCGGGAGAAATCACCGGGGCTCCAGTCGTTCTAAAGTAAGAGTCAATCAAAAAATAAAACCCCTCTCGAGCGCCATGAGCTCGAGAGGGGTTTTTAAGAAAGCAATACCCTTTTTAGAGTGTTTAAGCAATCTGCATGTGGGCGATCATGCTTTTGAACAGCTCAAGCCCATCTTGATTTTTCAGCTCTATATCAGCGGCACGCTCTGGATGCGGCATCATACCAAATACGTTTTTAGCAGCATTACAAACACCAGCAATATTCTCGAGGGCGCCATTAGGGTTCGCGTCATCATTGACTTCACCGTCCTGGGTGCTGTATTGAAATAATACCTGATCATTCGCCTTCATAGCTTCCAGTGTATCTGGTGAACAGTAGTAGTTTCCTTCGCCATGTGCAATAGGAATTTTATAAGCTCTGTTATGGTTTAAATCTGCAGAAATACCAGCAGACTTAGAAATGGGTTTCAAAAAAACGTTCTTACAAATGAATTTATGGCTGTTGTTGTGGCGCAATGCTCCTGGAAGCAATCCGCTTTCTGTTAAGATTTGGAATCCGTTACAAACACCTAAAACATAACCTCCGTTATTTGCAAAGGCTATAACGCTTCCCATGATTGGACTCATTTTAGCAATTGCTCCTGAGCGAAGGTAGTCGCCGTAGGAGAATCCTCCTGGCAAAATAACACAGTCCACATCCTGCAGGTCAGCGTCTTTATGCCAAAGGTTGACAGTTTCATAGCCCATGATCGTCTCTAGAACGTAAATCATGTCTTGATCACAGTTTGATCCGGGAAAGGTGATTACACCAAATTTCATAGCGATGTGCGTAATTAATTTGGTCAAAGGTACACTCTTTGGGTAAATATGTAGTTAAGCCAAGCGGTGAGAAATGGCAAAAAGAACACGCGCTCCAACGTTCGCATCCCATTGGCCTTTTCCAGGAGCTACCTCTACCAAATCACCACCAATTATTTTACGACCAGAAGCGACCACAGCGTCTAATAAGTAAGTGAATTGAGCCATTGAAAGCCCACCGGGAACTGGCGTCCCTGTATTTGGGCAAAGAGACGGGTCAAACCCATCCATATCGACACTTAAATAAACATGGTCAGGCAGCGTATTAACCATACCTCTGCAGACCTGATTCCAGGTCTGTCCCGCGAACAATGCCTTGCTGATTCCACGATCAGTGAACGCATTTATACGATTATCACTTGCGATTAAGTCTGCTTCTTGGTGGCAATAATCGCGTAATCCGACTAGGGTTAGAGAAGAAGCGAGATTTTCTTTTAAGACGTTGTACATGACGCTGGCATGGGAGTACTTAAAACCTTCATATGCAGGCCTCAGGTCTGCGTGTGCATCTATATGTAACACCCCGAAATCGCCATAATGCTCCTTGTGGGCTCGAATTGCACCAAGGGAAGTGCTGTGGTCACCACCAAGCAAAAGCGCACGTTTACCATCCTCTAGTATTGCCTCTGTTTGTTTGGAGCGTTTTTAGGTATACATACAGCACATAAATTCCAGTGGACGATTCCTTCTTCATCCAGCTTTTTGGCCTTATTTCAATCAAATGGTCTCCGGCTACTAAAGGTTCATTTAATTTCCCATACCGCATCTAGCCCTGCCGTTGAAGGCCTCGACCACATTAGGGATCCAGCCGCTGGAGCATTACTGTGCAAGCCGTCTAGCGTGTAATTCATGAAAGCAGTATCTCCATACCAATCTGTAGAGGGACATAAAAGGGAGTCGCTTAGGGTAGTGAATTGTCCCTAAACAATGGTGGTTGTGAGGGAAATAAAAAAGGTGAGTCGTTGACGTAAGAATGCACTCTTCATAAAGGAGAATAGGTTTAAGTTTGTGGGGTACTATATAAGTTAAGCGAATTTTTTATGAGAATTGCTGTCGTAGGTGCCACCGGTATGGTGGGCCAAGTCATCTTGAAAGTTTTAGCGGAACGCAATTTTCCGGTAACCGAACTTTTGCCTGTAGCCTCTGCACGAAGCGTGGGTAAAAAAGTAGTGTTTGGGGGAAGAGAATGGGATGTCATTTCATTAGAACAAGGGTTGGCCGCGTCCCCGGACATCGCTTTGTTTTCTGCTGGTGGAGCAACCTCTTTAGAATGGGCACCAAAGTTTGCTGCTGCTGGTACGAAGGTGGTGGACAACTCGAGTGTTTGGCGCATGGACCCAACAAAGAAGCTGATCGTTCCGGAGATTAACGCGCACAGCATTGCCGCTGAAGACATGATCATTGCCAACCCTAACTGCTCAACTATTCAGTTAGTGATGGCTTTGAACCCTTTACATCAGGTCTTTGGCGTAAAACGTGTGATTGTGAGTACCTACCAGAGTGTGACTGGAACAGGAAAGGCTGCGGTAGACCAGCTGGAAGGCGAGCGAGAAGGTATAAATCCAGAAATGGCTTATCCCTATGTGATTGACAGAAACTGTATTCCTCACTGCGATACATTTCTAGACAATGACTACACAAAGGAAGAAATGAAAATGACCCAAGAGACGGTTAAAATCATGGGTGACGAAAAAATAAAATTATCTGCCACAGCGGTAAGAGTTCCTGTTCAAGGCGGCCATAGCGAGAGTGTGAACGTGGAATTTGAAAGAGAATATACCATGGAAGAGGTGCGTAAGTTGCTTTCTCAAACTCCGGGTGTAACCCTCCAAGACCGCCCCGAATTTAATACTTATCCTATGCCACTGATGGCAGAGGGTAAAAATGATGTATTCGTAGGCCGATTACGTCGAGATTTCACGACGGATAACGCCCTCCACATGTGGATTGTCTCTGACAACCTTCGCAAAGGTGCTGCCACTAATACTATTCAGATCGCGGAGGTGTTGTTGGCAAAAGGATATATCGGTTAAAAAGTAGCTGAAGGTGCTATTCACTAACCCATGGAACCAGAATCCCACTTTTGGTGTTAAACTAATTATGAAAGTAAAATCATTAGCAATGGCCGTATTAGGACTCGCGTTGAGTTGTACGGCGCAAACCAATAAAAAAATGAGTGACGCTTACACTATGGCGACAGTTCCTGTTGCTGGAGAAGGACAAGAAGTGGCTGTCTTTGCCTCTGGATGTTTCTGGGGTACAGAATACTATTTACAAAAGGTTGATGGTGTAGTCGCGACTACCTGTGGCTACACGGGAGGCTTTGTAAAGAACCCAACTTACAGAGAGATCTGTAATAAGCGGACTGGACATTACGAAGCGGTACACGTCTTGTATGAGCCTCAAAAAGTGTCTTTTGAAGAATTGGCCCGTGTATTCTTTGAAACCCATGACCCTACGCAGCGTGATGGCCAGGGACCAGATATAGGTCCACAATATAGAAGCGCTATATTTTTTCAAAACGACCAACAACGTGCGGTATCTGATGAGCTCAAGAGACTATTAGTCACTAAGGGTTTTGACGTGGCTACGGAAATCCTTCCAGCCGCAGTGTTTTATTCTGCTGAAAATTACCATCAAGATTACTATGACAATAAAGGAGGAACGCCTTATTGTCACGCCCCTAGAAAGTTATTTTAGGGACCTGATCCCCTCCCAATAAAAAGCCCCCAATCGTGAAACGATTGGGGGCTTTTTTATGCAATAAATTTTTCTTTATTCCGGGTGTGCCAATTCAAAATCCTCCATGAATTTTGTCGTGTAAACTCCTTTTCTGAAGTCTTCATTTTTCAACAACTGTTGGTGGAATGGAATCGTAGTTTTAATTCCTTCAATAATAAATTCATCCAATGCGCGCGCTAGTTTTTCTAAAGACTCTTCACGAGTCCTCGCGGTTACAATCAGCTTCGCTATCATGGAGTCATAATACGGAGGAATAACATATCCAGAATAACAATGTGTATCAAGACGGACGCCGTGACCACCGGGAGCATGGAAAGAATCAATCTTACCTGGACATGGACGGAAGTCGTTAAAGGCATCCTCTGCATTAATTCTAACCTCAATGCTATGCATTTCAGGGAAGTAGTTTTTGCCTGAAATACGTTCCCCTGCGGCTACTTTTATTTGTTCGCGTATCAAGTCAAACCCAACAACTTGTTCCGTTATAGGATGCTCCACTTGAATACGTGTGTTCATTTCCATGAAGTAGAAATTGCGGTCTTTATCTACTAAAAACTCAACCGTTCCAGCTCCTTCATAGGCGATGTATTCCGCAGCTTTTACCGCAGCATCTCCCATTTTTTTTCGGAGTTTGTCCGTCATGAATGGTGATGGCGTTTCCTCAACTAATTTCTGGTGACGTCGTTGAATGGAACAATCACGCTCGCTTAAGTGACAGGCTTTTCCGAAGCTATCGCCCACGATTTGAATTTCAATATGACGTGGCTCAAGAATGAGTTTTTCCATGTACATGGCGTCATTACCAAATGCCGCTGCCGCTTCTCGGCGAGCACTGTTCCATGCATCTTGGAGATGTTTCTCGCTCGGCACGGCTCGCATTCCCTTACCACCACCACCGGCGGTCGCTTTGACCATCACGGGATATCCAATCTCTTGCGCTGTTTTGACCGCATGCTCATAGGTTGCCATGACACCTTCAGATCCCGGTACACAGGGTACACCGGCTTCTTTCATTGTTTCCTTAGCGGTCGCTTTGTCTCCCATCTTATCGATCTGGTCTGCGGAGGCACCAATAAACTTGATACCGTGCTCAGCACAGATTCGAGAGAATTTGGAGTTTTCACTTAAAAAACCATATCCAGGGTGGATAGCGTCAGCGTTCGTTATTTCTGCCGCCGAGATAATGTTCGGAATGCTGAGATAACTCTCGGAAGAAGCTGCTGGACCTATACATACTGCTTCATCAGCAAAGCGCACGTGCAGAGAATCGGCATCGGCTTTTGAGTAAACAGCAACCGTTTTAATGCCCATTTCCTTGCACGTTCTTATCACGCGAAGAGCAATCTCGCCGCGGTTGGCAATGAGTACTTTCTTAAACATAATGTGGCTCTTTACAGCGTTACTTATGATGGATCAACTAAGAATAATGGCTGGTCATATTCGATCGGGCTTTTGTCATCAACAAGAACCTTGACAATGGTACCGCTAACTTCGCTCTCAATCTCATTAAAGAGCTTCATAGCTTCTACGATACAGAGTACATCGCCCTCACCAATCGTATCACCAACCTTAACAAAAACATCATGTTCTGGTGACTGACTGCGGTAGAACGTGCCTATCATTGGAGATTTTACGGTAATATAATTTGCGTTCTCCTCTGCTTCTTCTACTGCCGCTACTTGCGCTGGTGCCACTGGCATAGACTGTTGCGGAGCGATGGTTTGTATATACGAAGTCTGTGGTTCTAATGCACCAGAAGCGGTTTTAATGTTAATCTTAAATTCTTCTGTTTCTAAGCTCACTTCTTGTGCGCCACTTTTGACGACAAATTTGATAAGCGCTTGGATTTCCTTGGAGTCCATATTATGAGTATTTTTTATTTAAATGTAATATGAAGTTACGTGTTATTTCTTGTCAATGGCCCACGTTACCCACATGGCGCCCCAGGTAAAGCCACCACCAAAGGCAGCAAAAATCAAGTTGTCACCTTTATTAAATTTATGACGATTATCCCATAAACACAAAGGGATAGTGGCTGAGGTGGTATTGCCGTATTTTTCAATGTTGATCAAGACTTTCTCCGGAGTCAATTCCATGCGTCGTGCGGTTGCATCAATGATGCGAAGGTTAGCTTGATGTGGAACTAGGTATGCGACATCATCACCTGTCATGTTGTTCTTTTCTAAAATCTCCGCTGAGGTATCCGCCATATTACTTACCGCAAATCGGAAAACACTTTTGCCCTCTTGACGAATAGCATGTTGTTTATTGTCTATGGTTTCATGTGATGGCGGTAAGAATGATCCACCAGCTTCAATGCGCAAGAAATCTCGCCCTTGAGCATCTGTTCTAAGAATTTCATCTTGAATTCCGTACCCCTCCTCTGAAGGCTCCATAAGGGCTACGCCACAACCATCACCGAAAAGGATACATGTTGTTCTGTCTTCATAATCAGTAATAGAGCTCATGACATCTGAACCTACCACCAATACTTTTTTATACTTACCACTTTCTATGTATGCAGCAGCAGAACTGACAGCATATAAAAAAGAGGAACAAGCCGCTTGTAGATCAAAAGCAAAGGCATGTTTAGCCCCAATTTCCTGAGCAATAAAGGCAGAGGTAATAGCAACGGGCATATCTGGAGTGACAGAGGCTAAAATAACTAGGTCAATGTCCTCTGTAGTGATACCGTATTCAGCTTTCATAGCTTCAACGGCTTTGATCGCTAAATACGAAGCACCTTTGCCTTCCTCAGGCTTCAGGATCCTTCTTTCTTTGATGCCCGTTCTGCTTGTGATCCACTCATCGTTGGTATCCACCATGTCTGCCAACTCTGCATTGGTTAAAACATATTCCGGAACATATCCGCCTATTGCTGTGATCGCTGCTTTCATTCTTGTCTTCATTCAGGAGGCTAAAATAGGAGGCATAATCTTATTAAAGCAATGTAAAAAAGAAAAAGTAGCCCATTTATGGGCTACTTTCTTGTAAATCAGTCTATTATGTGTAAGCGTAATTAAGCTTTTTCCATGACTACTTTGCCCTTATAATAGAGCTTTCCTTCGTGCCAGTGAGCGCGGTGGTATAGGTGCGTTTCACCAGTAGTAGGACATACGGCTAATTGTTGATCCGCTGCCTTATAATGCGTTCTACGCTTATCTCTTCTCGTGGTGGACTGTCTGCGCTTAGGATGTGCCATTGTACTTAATTATTTATTGTTCAATAAGTTTTTTAATTGATCCCATCTTGGATCACTCTCTGTTTCTTTCAATTCTTCTACCTCTTCGATAAAGTCTTCCAAACCATTGCCCGCATTGGGACCAAGTAATTTAGACGGAATACTGAGGACTACTAATTCGTATATGTTTTGCGCAATTTTAAGCGTGTGCTCTGAATGTGGCAAAATTAACAACTCTTCGTTTTCATCGTTGTACTCCTCTCCAAACTTCACCTGAATGCTGAACGAGTTCTCTAACTCTTGTGTAAACAGTTCGTTCATTATATCACAAAGCGCATCAATGCTGCCTTTAAATGTGAAATCTAAATCAAAAACGGTCTCACTTTTCAACATGGTCATACGGGCATTACCCTGCAATCCGGTGTAGTCTGTGTAACCAAAAAGTTCAAAGAACGTATCGTTCAATTCAAAATCAAAGTGATGTGTTCCAACGCTTAAGCCAGAAAAGAGGATATTAAAGTCCTTTGTTTTCACTTGTCAGTTATATCTGAATGAGCGTGCAAAGATATTCAAATTGTTGAAAACTTCTAACGCTTATCCTTTTGTTTTTTCAGAGGATTTTTTGTCATCTCGTCATACATGGTTCTTTGGTGGAAAACATCTATCGCAGAGAATAACGAACCCCTGAATGAATTTTCGTCGGCAACTCCTTTTCCCGCTACGTTCATCGCTGTTCCGTGGTCTGGAGATGTTCGTACAATCTCTAGCCCAGCAGTGAAGTTTGTCCCCGTACCCATGGCAATCGCCTTGAAAGGAATTAAGACTTGATCGTGGTACATCCCTAATACGGCATCAAATTTCATATCGAAACCTTGACCAAAGAATCCATCTGCAGGGAACGGCCCTTTTATGATGGCATCTTTTGATTGTGATTTCGCAATGGCCGGAGCGATGATATCTTGTTCCTCTTTTCCTATAGTCCCCATCTCCCCTGCATGCGGATTCAGTCCAAGAACCGCAATAGTAGGTTTGATTTTGCCAAAATCACGCTTTAAACTATCCTTGAGAATAGATATAGCGTTAATAATAGCTTCTTCTGTGAGACTCTCTGAGACCGATGATACTGGAATATGACCTGTAACTGTAGCAACCTTGAGTTGCTCAGAGGTGAGTAACATGAGAACTTCGTTGCTAAATGCGGATGCTAAATAACCGGTATGTCCTGTAAAACCCTCAAGACCGTCTGCAATATTGTGCTTGTTTATAGGCGCTGTAACAATCGCATCAATTTCCCCTGATTTAGCTGCAGCTATAGCTGCATCAATGCTTTTAAGGGCGTAGCTTCCGCTAACATCTGTTGGCGTTCCTAGTGATAACTCAACATTGTCTTCCCACACATTAATGAGGTTGTTTTTACCGCGGTGTATATCGTCAACTGAATCGCAGATGTGAAAGTTGAAATCTCTACGGTTGATGGCATTTCTATGGTAAGAAGCAAGTTTACTTGATGCGAATACAACGGGAGTAAATAAATCCAAGATGGCCTTATCCTCCAGAGACTTAATGATCACCTCCATGCCAACGCCATTGAGGTCACCACAAGTGATGCCAATCACCGGCTTCTTGAGCACATTAGGAATTGTCTCGGGGGCTCTACTGCTGGACCCTTCGAAATCATTAGCATAAAGCGCAGCCTGATCAGCTAACTCACTTTGAACACTCTCTGAAACGGGCGTTGCCTTAACATTTCTACCCGGAGCTGTACCCTTGCCTTTATTTGTGTTGCGGTTTCTATTGTTTTTTCGAGCGCCGTCCTCAGAGTTATCGTCGTTTTGATCTGATTTATTGCGATCAATGACCTGAGGCTTAGCATTGCTTCTCTGGCTTGTAGCACCTATCTCTTTCCCCACGTCAGGAGTTTCTGTTTTCCTACGTGGATTACGATTGCGACCTCCGCGTCTTCTGCGGTTAGGATCGTTGTTACCGCTTTTATCATCACCCGTTGAAGCACTAGGCTTTTGGGCATTGTCTTTGCTATCGCTCATGAACTTATTTCTTACTTAAGAAGTCAAAAAGTAATCTAACACCTATCCCTGTGCCTCCTTCCACTTGATAACCGATGCGCTTGGCTAAAAAGGCAGGACCGGCTATATCCAAGTGAATATAAGGGTAATCTGTAAAGTGCTCTAAAAATTTACCGGCTGTGATGGCGCCTCCCTCTGCACCACCTATATTTTTAAGATCTGCGATTGGGCTTTTCAATAAATCTTTGTATTCATCCCAAAACGGAAACTCGACCACACGTTCGCGTGTCAATTCCCCGCTTTCTTGAAGAGCTGACATTTCTACAGGAGAGGCATTTCCCATACCCACAATCGCATAACGACCTATAGCACGAGCTGCCGCACCTGTTAAGGTAGCGAGGTCAATCACGAGTTCTGGGTTATATCGTTTTGCATAAACCAAAGCATCGGCTAAAATTAATCGGCCTTCTGCATCAGTATTTAATACCTCAACCGTTGTTCCATCAGAAATGGTAATAACATCACCTGGAGTAACGGCATTTCCACCGGGTCTATTGTCCGTAGCAGGAACAAGACCTATGATATGAAGTGGAAGTTTTGCTTCGGCAATAGAACTCATAGCTCCTAAAACAGCAGCAGCACCTCCCATGTCACTTTTCATAGTGTCCATAAAGTTGGAGGGCTTAAGACTCAAGCCGCCTGTGTCATAAACAACACCTTTCCCTACCAGCACTATTGGCTTTGAATTTGTTGCGCCATCTGGCTTATGCTCCATTATAATGAAGGTAGGAGGCTCAGGTGATCCATAATTGACCGCCATTAAACCGCCCATTTTTAAGCTTTCAATTTGTTTTTTCTCTAAAACCTCTACGGAAAAACCATGGCGCCTCCCTGCCTCACGCGCTTCCTGAGCAAGTTGCGTTGCTGTAAGGTCAATGACGGGTCTGTTGACCAGGTCTCTTGCGAACAGAGTACCCATTGAAGAAATTGCAATGGCACGCATTTCAGAAGAACCGGACTGAGCAACCTCTAGTTGTACTAATGAATTTCTGCGTTTGTGTGCATCTGAGAAGTAGCGCAAGAACTGGTAGTTTCCTAAAATAGCGCCTTCTGCGATTTCAGTATCATAACTTCCTTCCAGACGAACACGATCATAGTTAAGGGCATTTAACTTAAGGGCCAATTGACTTCCGGCCAACCGCATTTTTTCAGCACGTTCAGCCACTGGTTTCTCTTTCGTGACCTTATAAATCCATACGGTGCTGTCCGACTGTTGCAGTTCCATCCATTTTTCGTCAAACTTATCTCCAAAATGCTCCATGCGTTTCATGGCATCAGCTGAGAAAATGCCTGCGATTTCTTTTACATCAGAGTAAACAATAGCGCGTGGTCCGTTGTAATCAGAAGTATATGTCGTGATTTTCATTGTAAAATCTATTTAAGTGTCAAATGTACTATTTTAACCAACCATAAAGAAGAGCCCATGTTTACTGGAATCATAGAAAAATTAGGCACAGTAGCCAAAGTTGAAAGAGTCGGTGGAAATTTAGAATTATTTGTGCATTCTGAGCTTGCCAAAGAATTAAAAATAGACCAAAGTATAGCGCATAATGGCATTTGCCTTACGGTCGTAGAAATTTTTGGCGACCGTACTTATCGTGTTACGGCGATAGATGAAACCATAGACAAAACTAATATAGGAGACCTCAAAGAGGGCTCAAAAGTAAATTTAGAACGGTGCATGACCATGGGAGCTAGGTTAGATGGCCACATCGTGCAAGGCCACGTGGATCAGATAGGTGTTTGTGAGGAAATAGAAGAAGTGGACGGATCTTGGATATTTGATTTCTCTTATGATGACTCAGTAGGAAACATTACGGTAGAAAAGGGATCAATTACCGTTAATGGAACTTCTTTGACGGTTGTTAAATCCAAGAAGGGCGGCTTTAGCGTTGCGATTATTCCCTTTACATACGATCACACAATTTTTCATGAGTTAAACGTTGGAGATAGCGTTAACTTAGAGTTTGACATCATTGGAAAATATGTCGCTAGAATGATGCACGGGTACATAAAATGAACAAATTAAGAAAGGTCGGCGTATTGGATGATGAGCAGCTCGCGATTGATGGGTTGGTTTATCAATTAAAAAAAGAGCTTCCTGGAGTGGAGGTTTATGGCTCTCAGTACCCCAAACCTTTCGAAGAATGGTGTAAAAATGAACGTCCAGAATTGATTTTTTTAGATATGGAGATGCCCAGCGCAATGGGACTGGACGTTGCAAAACGGATACAGACCTTTGTTGGAAATATTGTTTTCGTTACTGCGCATAGTCATTACAGCCTGGAGGCCTATGAAACCGCCGTAGATTATATATTGAAGCCAGTTGTAGCCAGTAGGTTAAAACAAGCGCTGGATAAAATAGCAGCTTTAAAGCCAATCCCTATTGCTCAAGAAAAATCGATTAGGATTCCCATTAAGGGCTCCTTTCATATGGTTCAAGAGTTGGATATTATTTTATTAAAAGGTCAAAGAAATTACACAGAGGTGGTTATGACGGATGGAGAAAGCTACCTGGTGGCTCGAACCCTGAAAAACTTTTCAGACGGTTTGAGCGATAGATTCTGGCGCGTCCACAAAGGCACTATTGTTCGAAGCGATGCAGTGCAAAACATTAAATGGGGCTCTAGACCCCAATTAACAATGAACAACGGACTGGTTGTAGAAGCCTCAAAAACAAGATTGGATGAATTGGGTCTTCAAGCTTAGTATACTTAAAATTGCGCTGCTTTTATTCCTTTTTACAGGGTGTAAGCAAGACTATTCAACACCGCCTGCTCAGATAGAATATTATTATTCGTTGCCTGATAGCATTGTTGAAACCTCGCAAATACTGGAGGAGCTGATAGGCGCCAGTGATGCGAGAATTCGGGCTTGGGCTTCGTTAGCGCAAAGTGAAAAGTTTATTCTTCAGACCAATTTTATTGCAGCACTTCCGCATATTGAGAATGCCGAGTACTTATTTAGAGAGCTAGATGACAAGTTGGGACTGTCTAAGGTGATGCATTACAAGGCACATGCTTATTGGAGTTTAGGTGCAAATGCTAAGAATGTTATCGCGTTTTCTGAGGCAGCTATAGCTCTGGCACCTCCGGACAAGTGGTCGATGTATTCTGGAAACCATACCATCTATTTATTAGACCGGGGATATTACAAAGAAGTCCTTTCACTGAGTGATACCTTGTTGCCTATTTTCAGAAAAGAAGAGTCAAGCGGTCAAATACTTCCAAGCGAGGCGTATGCCGTAAGAGCTGTTGCAATTCAGGGACTTCAAGGAGATGCACAAGAGGTCGATACGCTAATCAATGCAGCATTGGGTCAAATCAATTTTTTGAACCCTGTAGATCGTCTGCACGTATACCGACTCGCACTTTATTTGGGTGCCCTCAGTCAGCAACAGTTAGCAGTATGTGTTGACTTTGCTCAAAAAATTAAATCTGCAGATTTGGAAGCTAAAGCGAGGGAACAGTTGGATCAAATTGATCTTTTAGGTGAGACTTCTGATCAATCAAGACGAGCGCTAATGAGTGCATATAAGCGGGCTAGTAGAGATTCGGAACTATTAAAGGAAGAATTGGTGTCTTATGAACTGGAAAGAGGTAAAAGAGCGTCATTAAGAGAAGAGAAAGCAGCTGCATTTAAACAAACAACATTCTTAGCCACTTCCTTATCAATTATAGCGGCATTGTTGGCCTTTGTACTCATATACAGAAATCAGAACGTGGCTAGTCAGGCGCGTATAAATGAGCAAGACGCTGTTTTACTTTTAGAGAGCTATAAGAATAGAATCCGCCCTCATTTTCTTTTCAATCAATTAAATAATGTAAATAGCTTCTTGAACCAGGAGAAATTAGAAGAGGCGCAAGAGTATGTAGGTTTATTAAGTGTGCACTTAAGACTTCTTTTGGAAAGTAGTAACGAAAAATTAAGTACGATATCTCAGGAGTACGATCGATTGAAAAACTATGTGATACTCCAGCAGAAGGCGAACAACGATAAAGTCGAAGTTAGGTATAGTACAGATCAAGAAAGCCCTCAGGTAAGAATACCAACAGGAATTTTGCAACCCTTAGTAGAGAACAGTTTTAAGTATGCCGGAAATACGAAGTTTTCTGATGTTTACATTCACGTATCTGCGCAGGTCATCGAAAATAAAGTCAACATTAACATAGAGGACTCGGGATATGGCTTTATGGAACGCGCGCCGGGTACTGGTCAGGGATTACGATTGATCGAAGAGCGCATTGCGTTTTATAAATCCATAAGTCCTCATCCAGAGCTGTGGACCTTAAGTGCAGATTTTGGGAAAAGAAAAAGCACCGTGAATATCACGATGCCTCTTACTTACACTAGTTAATAGCGTTGGTTTAGTGGTTGTTAAGTATAAATTTAATATAAGTGTGGCTCAAGATAACACCGAACTTATCGTAGGAGCAATGAATTTATCGTAGCGCGAATTGTGAGGTGTTCATATTCCCACCGCAGAGCATTATTCCAGCTTTACCTGTACTTTGATGTTTCAAAGCTGCTGCAATTCCTGAGGCGGCAGATGGCTCGATAAACTGCTTTGTTCTAGACAAACAGATGTGCCATGCATTTTCCAGCTCTTCTTCGCTTAGTAGGATAATATCATTTACATGGTCTAAGATGATGGGAAAATTTCTCACTCCCAAAGAGGTGCGAAGACCGTCTGCAATGGTGTTCGGGGTCTTCACGGATACCCGCGTTTTGGAAATGAAGCTTTTATAGGCGTCATCTGCATTGCTTGGTTCGCATCCAACCACCTTTGCTTTTCCAAAATAATAATTTGCTAGAGATGCTCCAGCAAGGAGTCCGCCACCACCCACGGGAATAAAAAGCCATTCTAAATCCGGATGTTCTTGAAGTAGTTCCAAGGTCGCAGTGGCTTGACCAGCGATGACATCGTAGTTGTCATATGGATGGATGAATAGGGCTCCGGTAGAGCGTTGTAACTCAGCTGCGGTAAGCTCTCTAGCTTCTAAAGTGGGATCGCAAAAGGTGATGAGACCTCCATATTCTTTAACGGCATCAATTTTTGCTTGAGGAGCGTTTGACGGCATGACAATATAGGCAGGAGCTCCAATTTGTTCCGCAGCCCAGGACAAGGCGGCACCATGATTTCCGGAGCTGTGCGTTATAAAACCAGATACCTGTGCGCTGTCTCTGTGAATAAGTACTGCGTTCATTGCTCCTCGCGCTTTAAATGCTCCGGTTTTCTGAAGGTGCTCTCCTTTAAGCAGGCATGACTTATTGGACATAGCGTCAAAAGCCTTTGAGGTAAAAACAGGGGTCTTGTGGATGAATGATGCAATGCGGCTTTGGGCATCCATAATATCCTTGCCTGTAGGTGCTTTTTGGAGGGAGTGTGCAGTCATATTATCGAAAATATTCAAGTTTCGTAGGCTCTAGAAAAGGTTCTTCTGTGAGGAGTTGATGTTCTAAAAAAGACATGAGCTCAGATTCAAACTCTAATAAAACAACCTCTGTAATATAATTACTCTTGTTGAGCAGGGCACCTCTCAATAACTCTTCTGGCGCACCACTTTGAAGCTTGAACATCCCAGATCGCCAAGGAAAAGGAGCATTGAACAGGCGGGTTTTGTATAAAAGCCATGCATATAAAAGCACTTGCATTGCTTTGGGCTTGCTTCCAGACCATAATTGGCTGTAGCTTGAAATACTAAGGTCATCTTTTTTAATGGAACCGGTTTTATAGTCCCAAATGGTTAAGGTACCATGGTCCATTTCTACGCGGTCAACATATCCGCGAAATTTAAGCGGTATGTGAAGAGTTGGATGTTGCATATCGAAATCGAGCTCAGTTTCAATTCCTTTTAGAATGATATGCCCTGCCTTTGATCTAAGTGCATCGTACGAAAGAAACTGGTGAAGCATTTTACGGCAAACTTCTGTGGTGACTAGATTGCGCCCTTGATCCAGAGCAGACTTGGAATACCCTTGTGTTACTAAAAAAGAAAGCCCGATCTCTAGCGCACGTTCCGTCCATTGCTCCACGTCTAATTCAGGGATTGGCTTACCGACAGATGGTTTATAGAGCTCCTCTAACCCCTTATGAACCAGGTTGCCCATCATTAATGCGGACATAGACTCTTCAACGGCCTCTTCCTCTTTTATTCTAATAAGTCTGCGTTGATAAAACAGGTGGGGTCTTTCCGCCAATTCATTTATGCTAGAGGCACTCATTCCGCGCGACATCCAATCTTTAATAGAATCCTTTACCCCGCTTGTTCTCGCGGCTGAAAATCGCTCTTCAATGGAGTGGGGATGCAATGGTCCATTGTGAAACACCCGATCTTTAACTATGCAATTGGTACCAGTAAGCTCATGTTCTAATTGTATAACATACCTACTCGCTTCGCCACCGCCCATGGCATCTTTATCGGTGTTATAGGTTATAACAGCTTCATTGCAACGCTGTAATATTCTATAAAAATGGTAGGCATAAACCGCATCTTTTTGCTCGTAAGTAGGAAGTCCGTATTGTTGTTTTAAATCATAAGGCAATAAAGAATTGAAATTTCTCCCTGCAGGAAGTACGCCCTCATTAACACCGGCTAGTATAACGTAGGGAAAATCGAGTGTCCGAGATTCTAAAATCCCCATGACTTGAAGCCCTTCAAGTGGTTCTCCTACAAAATCAATGGTACCGGCACGAAGTTGTTGCTTGAGCAGCTTGAAGAGTGCCAATTCATCTGCCACCGTATCGCCTAACGTTCGCTGGAGCTGCTCGATAAGCGTGTGCAGTTTAAAGGCGGTGTTGATGACCATTATATCAGTTGACTCCTTTTCCGCTACGTGTTTAAGCCATTTTTTCATGGGTTCAAGCAAGAGAATACCTTCTCGTGGCATGAGAATTTGGTGGTAAGCTTCAGGACCTTCAGACAGCTTTGCCGTCCATTCATTGTCATTGGTAAACACTCGGTTCGCCTTGACGATATTTCTATTCCAGTCCTGCGGGTTAGAGGTTGTTTTATCGTCGGACTCCCAATACTTATTAAATAAAGGATCCGTGAGAAGAGCAGACAGTGAACGGTGGTAAAAAGTCCATCTATTTGAGTTTTTCTTGTTTTTCAGCGCATACTCTACAACATTCATCCACAACCTGAGCGTGGCAGCTACAGGAGTTTGATCAAGGGGATATCCCATGGTGACGTTGACTTTATCATAACCCTCAGGTAAAAAACTAAGCACGGGGTTGAGCAACGTTTCGTCAGTTAAAATAACTGCAATGTCTTGTGGCGCAATGCCTATGTCTCGCCAACGTTCTAGAGTATGAGCGATCGCTTTTGCTTGTCCGGAATATTGACTGGCTCCTATGGGCTGGATTACTTTTGGAACGTGTTTCAGAGAACTCCTCAAGCCTTTCGTTGTCGGGGTGTCTTTGCCAAATATTTTTTGGCGGGATTGGTGCTGCCGAAAAAACAGTCCAGCTTCGTGTTCTGGCATCTCTATGTAATGGGCGTCCACATCCCACAAAACTTTTGAAGTAGCTACTTTTCGAAGCTCTGAGATGATGGTCAATTCGGCAGTATTTAGCGCGTTTAGACCCGCAACAACGACATGCTTTATTCCATTTCTGCTGAGAAAACGATCAATTTGACTGGACGTTTCCGCAAGTTTTCTAGAAGCGAGTCCACTATAAGCCTCTCCTTTTTCAATCAGGCTTGAGGTAAATAGATTGTAGGTTTTTGGAAGCAATGCAACGAAATCGGAATAGCGATGCATCAGCGCCGTTTGCTCTTCGATAGACAAATCCCATTCCGCGAGCTTTTGAACATTGTAAAGATCACCGAGCACGTTATTTGGATCTAATAAGTAACGGTCGATTTCCCCAAAATCAGAGAGTAGCGTCTGGCCCCACGACAAAAAGCTACCTAGAGATTCAGGCTCTCGATCAGGAAAAGCATCTTGTCTAACAACTCCATAGCATTTATAAAGCTCAAGCAGAAGTACTAATGGCTCCACGACCAGTAGCTGTGCAGCATTTGCTATAAAGCTATCCACGGTACTAAATAGAGGAAGCAAAGTAGGTTCTTCCATATGAGGCTTGAGCGCCTCACGTAAGAAGAGCTCTGCCCGTTGATTCGGAAGCAGCACTAGGGTTTCATGAAGAGGCTGAGGGCCGTCTAGAAGCTCTTGTGCAATCCGTTGGATAAAGGTTTGCATGAACTAGTTTATTGGAAAATATTGCTTCCCTCAATGTAGTCAAAAACTGCTTTTGGAAGCAAATTCTTTAAGGGTTTTCCTTCTCTAAAACTGGTTCTAATGAGCGTTGCACTGATCTCCATTCTAGGCGCGTTTACTACGGTAACCCTTGGATAGGAGTCTTGCCAGGGATTTTGAGGTTTCTCGATGCCTAAAATGTTATGACGCGGATATACGATAATATCGTGGTTCACCGTAATACTCTCAGCATTCTTCCACTTATGTAGTCCTTCCAGGTTGTCTTCACCCATGATCAGCTTAAAGCCTTGTCCGGGATGTTTTTCCCTTAAGTAAGCTAATGTCTGCGCCGTATAATTTGGTTGAGGAAGGTGAAATTCGACATCCGAAGCATGTAAACCTTTTTGCCCATCCAAGGCAAGGTTCACTAAATGTAAGCGTTCTCTGTCCGGAAGTAGATTGCTTTTCTTTTTGAACGGGTTATGTGGCGTAACTACAAACCAAATTTCATCTAGGTCACTATAGTTTAATAAATACTCGGCTAGAGCTAAATGCCCAATGTGGACGGGGTTGAAGCTTCCAAAGAAAAGACCGGTATTCTTCATGGTTTGTTCAAGAATGTAGAAAGAACCTCTTCCGCCTTGAGCTGCGCGGTCTTCAGGTCATCATTTATAATAATAGTATCAAACTCCACTGCGCGCGCCATTTCTAGTGTAGACTTTGCAAGACGTTCCGCAATTTTCTCTTCATTATCTGTTTTCCTATTTCGGAGACGCTGTGCGAGCACGTCGACATTTGGAACCTGTATAAACACGGCTAGGGCGCGTTCTTTGAAGCGTTTTTTGAGGTGTATGGAGCCTTCTACATCAATGTCAAATATAACGGTCTTGCCCTGGTCCCAAAGCCGTTCAATTTCAGAAGCTAGTGTACCGTAATAGGTGTCTTTATATACCTCTTCCCACTCTAAGAATTTATTATTTTTCACTTTTTCAAGAAACACGGAACTCGATAAAAAATAATATTCACGACCTTCTTTTTCTTCGCCTCTAGGGGGGCGTGAAGTTGCGGATATACTAAAGCTCAATTGAGGAAATCGTGGAATGAGGTACTGGACCAAAGTCGATTTTCCGGCACCGGATGGTGCGGAGAAGATGACCATTTTTCCTGTTGTCTTACCCATGTACGTTGAGGTATTTGCTCTTCCCAAAGGTAGTGGAGTTGTGGGATTGTTACGTACATTTAATTAAATTACCTAAGACTATCATAATGAGCGCCATAGAACTCTCCAGTTTGTCAAAATTTTATGGAAATCAACGCGGTATTGATGGGGTATCGTTTGCGGTGAAAAAGGGAGAGATTTTTGGATTTATTGGACCAAATGGCGCGGGAAAATCTACAACAATCAGGACCCTCATGGGCCTT
>CAJWFD010000021.1 GCA_913031435.1 uncultured Cryomorphaceae bacterium | reverse complement strand
TGGAACAGGTTCTATGGGGGAGTTGACGCCAATTACAGAGGTTGATGGACGAACGGTACTGAATAGATCGAATTCAAAGCTTACCGAACATTTAATTGGTCTTTTTAACGAAAGTCACCATAGATGGAGTGTTGAAATTAACGATCTTTAACCTAATTAAATAACTCAAGGCTCTAGTTCATATGAAGAACATCACCATTCTGCTATGTCTCCTCTTTGGAGTAACGTCCTACGGACAGATTAGTATCTCTGGATGTATTGAAAATCTTCCAGATTCTATTTCTTCTGTAAAAATCGCTTACTTAAAAGGAAATGGTCTGGCAGTAAAACAAGATTTGCCGATTAGTAAGGGCTGTTTTAATTCCCCATGGGATCACGAGGAGTGTGGTATTTTCATTGTGTATCTCGATCCACAACATTCCTTTGATGTGGTTATCTCCGATGGAAATCTGACTATAGAAATGGACTATAATGACATTCAGAATGCAGTTAGAGTTGGGCCTGGTAATGATGAATTTGCGTTATTCAAACAACTTCTTTCCAGTGAGCCTAATCAGGAATCCATACGTACTCATTTGATCGGGGTTCGTGATCTTGCATTGAGGGAATTTATGCTCCCGCAGATGTTGCCATTGAATCCAGATACAAATGTGTACTGGCTTCGCGATCATTTTTGGGCGTATACCAACTTAACCTCTCCGAGTACATTGATCAATCCGTTCTTTGAAAAAAACAGAGACTTATATTTTGAGCGCGTATTAGGTCATGATCCAGATACCGTGATTAAGCATCTAAAGAAACTTTTCAATGAACCCATGAATGACCAGGTCAAGAAAGTACTGGTGTCCACGGCAACTTATAATTATGAAACGTCACAGTTCATGGGTGAAGACAAGGTGTTTGTTTGGTTGGCTCAGACTTTCTACAATACTGGATTTGCGGATTGGATGTCTAAGGATGATTTGGCAAAAATCAAGGAAAAAGCGGATGGACTCGCCACAGAGTTGATAGGAAACCCAGCGAGAGATTTTGCGTTTGACACACCAGATAGAGGAAGAATTAAACTCTCGGAGGTAGAGGCTAAAGTTACTATTCTATATTTCTGGGACAGTAATTGCGGTCACTGTAAAAAAGAAACCCCTAGATTAAAAGATCTCTATGATGACTACAAAGAACGTGGAGTTCAAGTGATCGCTATTACGTTAGAGAACGAATTCTCCGATTGGAAAAAATACATCGCTGAGCATGATCTGGATTGGATTAACGGGTTTGAAAGTGACTTTGATCGTCCGAATTTTCTATGGTACTATTATATACCATCCACTCCTAAGAAGTTAATCTTGGATAGTAATAAGATGATTATTGGAAAGAATCTAGATATAGAGACTACGCTCAGAACTTTTCTGGACGATTACCTGTCTGGTTTGGAGCAGTAAACTAAAAAAAGTGCCCAAGGGGCGCTTTTTTTAGTTTGAGCGATTCATTTATTTAGATGAACCGAAGGCTTTACTTTCTGAACAACAGGCTTTTTTTGGTTCGACTGCAACTACTTTGTCATTCTTTTTTGGATGGCACTTTCCACACACTTTGTCTTCAGCAGAAGTCGATGTGCAGCAAGCTTTTGTCTCTTTCCGAGCACTATGATCGCACTGTTCCTTACAAACGTGCTTATTTTGCGTTGGAGGTTACTCTTTTGCGTAAGAAACGACTGTGATACAAGCCAATACGACCGATAAATGCTGTTTTTTTATGATAATTAAGTTTTTATACTCTCTAAAGTGAGTGAAATCTACTTAATATCCTCTTTGCCCCCTCGATTATGTTCTTATTTTTGCAGTAAGGAATTGAAAACAGACAAAATGAAAAAAGTATTGGTAATTGCTATTGCAGCGGCTTTGACATTGTCAAGCTGTGTGAGCAAGCAAAAGTATGTAGAGCTTGAAGAAGTACAAAACGCGACTTCTGATAAACTCAGTAACACAAAAATGGAATTGGCAGCGGCAACCGCAGCTAAAAACGCACAATCTACAGAGTTGGCAGCATTGCGCGCGCAGTCTTCCAAGTTGATGTCGCAAGTTGGTGATTTGACTCGTATGAGTGCTACAAGCGCTCAAAACATGGAAAAAACACTAGAGAGTATCAATGAGAAGGATGTTACAATCACTCGCCTTCAAGATGCAGTTACTCGCAAAGACAGTGTTACTCTGGCCTTAGTGACTTCGTTAAAAGGTGCTTTAGGCGATTTGAATGATCAAGACATTCAGATTAGTGTTGAGAAAGGTGTGGTTTATGTCAATCTTTCTGATAAGTTGATGTTCCGTCCAGGTTCAGACTATGTAAGCAAAGAAGCAACAGCTGTGCTTGGAAAAGTAGCCAAAATCATGAATGCCAAGCCAACGCTTGAAATTCTAGTTGAAGCCCATACTGATACTGATCCTATTGCAACTGCATGTGTGAAAGATAACTGGGAGCTAAGTGCTCGTCGTGCAACGAACATTGTACGTGTACTTCAAAATGACTTCAGTATCGCTCCTGAGCGTATGTCTGCTGCAGGTCGTGGTGAATATGTACCCGTTGCCTCTAATGATACACGCGAAGGTCGTGCAGCAAACCGCCGTACACGAATCGTTGTTCTTCCTAAATTGGATGAATTCAATAAGATGATTGAAGAAGGCTTGAAATAGTTCTTTTACGTTGAGATATTAAAAAGCCCGATGTGAAAACATCGGGCTTTTTTTGTACTTAAAAATGAAGACCATTTATGGGCATACAGCGCGCGTAACAGTCAAGTATGCGCCCGTGCTAGAAATATTGGAATCTAAAATACCAGCGTCCACGCAAGTATCCATCGCTACAGTCTCACTTGGATTGGTGTTACTTACCACCCAATCAAAGCCATCCCAGCTATAGTGATCTTCAATAACATCACAATCACAAGTTCCCGTGCAGGAAACGACTAGAAAGCCAATGACGGATAAAAATAGTAGTGTTTTTTTCATAAGTAATTAGTTTTGAATATTCAATGAGATTTAAAGTACTAAATAATACTGAAACGAGAGACATGGTCTTCTTACTCTATTGAACCCAGCTGTTTGGAGCGTAAGGAAGATCTGCACTCTCTGCCACACGATCTACGATATCCGTGACACTCGTTTTCTCAGTTGTGCTACCTGCATTGATTGCTCCTCCCAAGATTAAGAAGGGCACATGAGTGTCATAGGTATACCCAGAGCCATGGGTGGAACCATAAGGGCCATAGAAAATACAATTAGGTTGAAGCGTGAAGACAATATCTCCACTAAATCTACTCTGGTGTCCTTGGTTGAGTAACTTAATCAATTCGTCGTCTGATCCTATGCGGATTTGTTCTGCCGAGTAGGCATGAGCGAACGGATCCATCCCTTCGACGATCAACGTAATGGGTAGGCCAGATGCTTTTGCCCAGTCATTGAGAAATATATGATGATTGATGATTTTTCCTACCGCACTTTGAATGCCTAGCCTCTCTTCAATCTGATCATTTAACTGTGTGAGTACATCCGCATTTTGATAGTTTTGAACCTCGTAACCAAAATTACGAAGATGATTGGGATTCTCGCTTGCTCCATGATCTGATGTGAGGTATAGGATATAATTCTGACGACCTACTTTACGGTCTAAAGTTTTAATCAACTCCCCCAATTGTGCGTCAAGTTTTAGGTACATGTCATGAACCTCTCTAGATCTAACCCCCCAAGTGTGACCTGCATAATCTGGAGAGGAGAAACTAACACCTAAAAAGTCGGTATCCTCGTCCGCTCCTAGATCTTCCTCCTGAATCAAGCCCATGGCCATATCTAAGACCATCTCATTGCCAATAGGCGTATTTTTCAAGATATTTAGCCCTTTCGTATCCACTAAATATTCAAGATCATACGGAAAGCTTGATGTCCCTTTATTCAATTTAGGCTCATATGGATTTTCATCAGGCAGACTTTCTTCATATTTACGCGCTGCCAAATCAAGTTTCCATCCTTTCTTCATCAGACCTAGTGCCTTTTCTTTTTCGTTGTAAGAGGTTACATAGGAAGGTAAGTTTGGCATATAATAGGTGCTGGTCACGAAGTGCATACTGTTGTCCAACCAAAACGCTCCATCGGCTAATTGTCCTGCAGGTAATATGGCACCCCGATCTTTAATGGAAACTCCAAATGATTTTCCACGTCCGTTCGTGTAGAGCTTAATTCCATCGGAAAAAGTCATGGTACGTAGGTTCTTTGGGGATCGTCTACTACCAGATTCTACAGTCCCAACAGGACGAACCGTTGTATCCTCTACACAATACATTTCGTAATTAGTTCGTGTGTCAAGCCAGTCATTAGCCACAATACCGTGGTACTTTGGAGTAGTTCCAGTAGAAATACTGGCATGCCCTGGTCCAGTGTATGTGGGTATATAGTTATAGTGAGTGTTAGAGTATTGAAACCCACTATCCAACAGAATACGGAAACCTCCGTCTTTTTCAAATTGATGTTCGAACCGCTGCAGATATTCTGCGCGCATTTGATCTACGACCACTTGAACAACGAGTTTGGGCTGTGCCCAAAGTCCAGTACTTAAGAGACAGAATAACGCTGCTCTAATTCCTCTTTTTCTATATTCACTTTTTCCCATAATTCCATTTCAGCCTCCAATTTGGCCTTCTTTTGTTCATACTTAGGATAAAACTCTGCATCTTTCATTAACTCAATATAGCCATTGGCATCTGCGAGTTGATCGTCCCACGTTTTTATTTGTGCTTCTAAGTCTTCGATTTCTTCTTCAACTTTTTCTAACTTCCTGGTTAAGTTACGTTTATGTTTCTCAAGTTGTTTACGATCCTTATAACTTACTCCGTCTTCATCAACCTTTTTCGCTTCAGATTTCTTTGCCTTAGCGACGGCAGTTTTAGCCTCGACTTCACGCATGTTTTCCAGCTTACGCTGTTCCAAATAGAATTCGATGCCACCTAGTAAGGTTTTAACTTCATGGTCTCTAAACTCAATAGTTTTTGTTACTAGGCCTTCCAAGAACTCTCTATCGTGACTCACCACAAGCAAAGTACCGTCGAATCCGAGCAGGCTCTTCTTTAGAACATCTTTGCTATTCATGTCGAGATGGTTCGTGGGCTCATCCATCACCAAGAAGTTGATAGGCTGCAATAAAAGCTTACATAGAGCGAGCCTTCCTCGTTCACCACCACTGAGTACCCTGACCTTTTTATCAGCGTCCTCACCTCTAAACATAAAAGAGCCTAAAAGACTTCTTGCATTCTTACGCATATCCTCGGGTGAGGCGTCCTCGATAGTTTGAAGGGTGGTTCTGTCACCGTCTAATTCATCAGCTTGGTCCTGTGCAAAATAACCTACTTGAACATTATGACCCAGTTCCATGGTGCCTTCTGCCGTAATTTCTTTGAGTAAGGCTTTTACCAATGTGGATTTTCCTTGACCATTTTGTCCAACAAACGCAACTCTATCGCCACGTTCAACTTCTAGATCTACACCTCGTAATACCAGCTTATCACCGTAACTCTTACTCACTCCTTCAGCCTTAGCTACTACTTTTCCACTACGTGGAGTAGGCTGAAATTTGAAGTTCATAGAGGTTGTATCCTCTTGATCGAGTTCAATTCGATCCATTTTATCGAGCTTCTTAATGAGGCTCTGGGCGAATGATGCTTTACTCGCCTTAGCACGGAAACGCTCAATTAATTCTTCGGTTTGTTTGATTTCCTTGGCCTGGTTTTTCGCTGCAGCAATTTGCTTTTCACGTATCTCTGCTCTTAGGCTAACATATTTTGAATAGGAAGCATTGAAATCATAAGACTTACCCATCGAAACCTCTATGGTTCTGTTGGTCACATTATCCAAGAAAGTTCTATCGTGGCTTACAACCATTAGCGTTTGACTACTTTCCCCTAAATGCTTTTCTAACCACATGATGCTCTCAATATCTAGGTGGTTAGTAGGTTCATCAAGCAATAGTAATTCTGGTTTCTGTAGGAGTAATCGAGCCAATTCCGCTCGCATTCTCCAACCCCCTGAAAAAGTATTTAATGGTTGGTCAAATACCTCAGGAACGAACCCTAGACCTTTCAATACGAGCTCCACATCAGCGTCCAAACTATCGCCACCTAACATGCCAAAACGCTCGCTTAAATCGCTAATCTCGCTGATGAGCTGCCCATAACTGTCACTTTCGTAGTCAGTACGCACTGCGAATTCGGCATTTATTTCTTCAATTCTGACGTTGATTCTCTCAACTTCTTCAAATGCACTACGGGCAATCTGTACGATTGTTTTGTGCATATCCATCTTGAGATCCTGACGTAAAAACCCTATTCGGACTTCCTTTGCCATACTCATGGATCCCGCGTCTAGCGAGTAATCACCTGCAATTAGTTTTAATAGCGTTGACTTTCCGGCTCCATTTCTACCCACTAAACCTATGCGGTCTCCTGGGTTAATTTGGAATCCTATTTCGTCGAATATTGCGCGTCCCCCGAAAAATAGCGAGGCTTTGTTTAGAGCTAAAATCATCGTGACAAAAGTATCAAATAAGCCCCTCTAGACTCCGTATTTTTGAACTATTCATTTAGACTTTATTACAGATGTTAAAAGGAACCAAAGTATACGCAATTACCAAGAGCAAATGCCCGCGTTGCATGGAGGGTGACCTCTATGAAGAGAAGAATCCATACAAGTTTAAAACCATGATGGATTTTAACCCGAGGTGTATGGTATGTGATCAAAACTTTGAGCCCGAGCCAAATTTCTACTACGGAGCTATGTATGTGAGTTATGGTTATACCGTAGCTTTATTCGTGGCGGTATATGTTATTTTTTCTAGGTTCTTAGGTTGGAATATGTGGCCAACCATCGCTACTCTTGCAGTTATATTAATATTGATGGCACCGCTGATCTTTAGAACTGCGAGAACGACTTGGTTGTCGTTGTTTGTCTCCTATGACAAGAACATTAGGAAGAAGCCTTAAACCGGCTCGGAAGACACTCCTTGAGTAATTCACTACCATACATAAAATGTTCTACCAACACCTTGGCTAGCCAAGGTGTCATAAGAACTGCTCTACTTCCCATGCCGTTAAATATCCAGGTGTGTTGTAGGTGATCATGCGGTCCTACCATAGGACGTCTATCTTTGGTAGCAGGACGAATACCGGCGGTATGATGGATGGTTTTACCGGTACCTAACCAAACGGATTTTATATGGTCTTCCAGTTCTAATCGCTTTTTTGCTGTAGGTCCGTGTTCAAAACCGTCCCAGGCATAAGTTGCTCCCACTGAGCATTCTTTATTATGCTCTCCGAGCATAAAGTATCCTTGATGTATACAGGCATTACCTAAATCTTTATCGAGCTTAATTCTAATGATTTCTCCTTTGACTGGGGCAAATCCATTCTGTGCGATCTCTCCTTCACCGAGTGCCATCTGTGCTCCTTGGCATGATATAATACCATGTGCACGAAGCCCATTATATTCAACACCTTCATTGTTCCTGATGACTTTTGACCAATCAAATTTTTCTTCGCTGTAGTATCCTTGCGAATTGAGTTGACTTGCTACGGCTTTAGTCATGGTATTCACATGTAAGCGTCCTGTTTGCTTCATCATTGCCGATCCATGTTGACCTATGACACTCTCCGGGAGTGGGTCAATCTTGTCCTCCATATACGGAGCGAATGCTTTATTACTAGTTAATCCAAGCCAGTTATTTTGCTCCCCAGGGCTATGAAAAACACGTCGTATTGGAATGGACTGATAAAAGGAGGTCTTACTCCATTGCTCCATAGATGGATACAGGGTGGACAATTCTTCCATCATCTCGTCCGCACGCCAAACTTTTTTAAGTCGTTTAAGAACGATTGGATTCCATAGACCTGCTGCTACGTTGGAGCTTAAGTTTTGGTCTGGACAATCGAACAGCTGCACAGCTGCGCCATACTTCATCAAAGTATAGCTAAGTACGCTTCCTGAAATCCCTCCACCGACAACAATGTAATCTACATGTTTCATAATAAAAAAGCTCCCGCTACAATGTAACGGGAGCTGCTAATGAATCTTATTGTGTACTACCTATTAGTAGGTCCACATATCATGTTCCTTATTACGGAGCTCCTCTTTAATTGCGGCAGCCTCTAACAATTGCGACATTGCGCTATTTCTTTTGTACTCTGAAATGGTTCTGTCATAAACGTTATCCATTTTAGTGATCACAGCATTGAATTTTCTAAAATGCATAATTTGATCAAACGTCAAACGCTGGTTGTTATTTTTTTCATTGTAGGCAACTGAAGTGGCCATAGCATAACGAGCATCTGGGAACCAAATCCAAAATGCTTTATAAGTCAGTGATGGGTTACGCGGATCCCGTACTTCAGGCGCTATCCCAATAATCCTGTTTTTGAGTTCGCCACGTTGCTTGTCAAAGTACCAATCACTTTTTAAATGATACGCAACGACACCGTTTGCCTTTATAGTAATGGTATCGATAGCCAATGGTGGTCCAAAAGGATCGTCAGGATCAGGTATCGTATCGTATTGTTCAATTACACCGCGGACCTCTTCCACCGTAAGCGGAAGTTCAAACTTATCGTCAATAAAGATTTCCGTAATTGTATTCTCTGTAAGAATACCATCTATCAAAACATCCCAAAGAGCTTTGCGATCTGGCATAGGTTTAATAGGGTAGAACAAAGGTAAATTGATCTTTTCACGTACGTCTATGCGTTCCCAGTGACGCTCTGACCATAACATATCGTCCTGACGTAAAAAAGGATACGGCACAACACGGTTGTTACGGTAGTGCTTGGAAGTCTCCGGAATGATGCCATCATCAGATGGATCAAGGACTTGGGCTTGAGCAGTGCTTAGGGATAAACCCCAAGCAAATACTACCATGAAAAATGTTTTAATTTTCAACATATTAGTTCAAGTCAATAGTGATAGCCGCAACCTTAGGCTTCATGCCTTTGGCTGTTCGAGCTTTTATATTTCTAATAATAACGGTTGTACCTGGTTTCGCTTTATCGAGTGCAGCTTTTGCATTAGAAGAAAGTGAAGGACCCTTACATTCCATTGGGGCAAACGGAGATATGATGATTTGAAAACTTTCTACGGTCAGCGGAAGTTCAAAATCAAAGTTTACGAACTTGGCCTCAACCTTAGCTTTCTTAATAAGATTAGCCGACATGATACCATCTGTTTTACCAAAAACAGAACCAGCAGCATCAGGCAGATTTTTAACACGGAAAACTTTATTCCCCATGTTCTTTGTCACTTCGCCATCTTTTACAGCAACTGAAATTTTAAGCTCACCTCCTCTATTACGGGTGACATCAGCTATATATCCCTTCCCTGATTTTTTTACACCTGTACCTGTTACTATTAACTTAGACGGATCTACGCCCGGAACAGAAACCTCCAATGGATTATCTACACCACGATACAATACATTCATTTTTGTAGGTGAGATCACGACGCTTGGTGGAGCGACGTTAAACATACCTTCAACAGCGAATATTTTCTCTTCACCATTTTGAGTTAGGCGAATTTCTCCGTTCCATTTGGTTTCTCCAACCTTATTAGCGGGAAAACGAACTTTCGCTACACCACCTATAATATCTTCAGCGGCTAGTTCTTCACCGTTGATAATAACGGTAGGCTCTTGGGTGTCGTCAAACGCAGCTAGGAACACGTCGGCTTCGTATTCTCCTCCTTGAGTAACATACGTACTCTTTGGCATGACCACAGTTCTAACGCCCGTGAATTTTAAATCTGATTTACCAATATTAGCTTGCAGGTAATCAATGACATTGGCTTCGGAGGTTCGAATATCAGATTGCATTTTGGTTAAAAAGGTCAATACAGAAATAAGCGGATAGTGTTCAAACTTTGATTGCTCCCAGCTGATAGTAGAACCGTCATCTAATTGGTCGCTAAAATCAAATGTAGTATTCAATGAAGAAGTTAAAAGTGCGTTATCCGTAGTTTGAACCTTCAAGAAGTCCCTATAGTCACTTAAATTGGTTTTAAGTTCAGTACCATGCTGCTCAACGATAAAATAGTTTGGCGCTGTTTCAAGATCATCCATCTTCTTGGGCTTGCCTTCATCACCACTTTCTTCATCTGAGCCACCACTGCGTTCAATGACCTCTGCCTTGATGTCATCTATTTTAGAGTACATGGACTCTGCTCTGGATTTCACTTCATTTGCTTTATCTCTCCAAGGTCCAGCTTTTACTGGATTCTCCGCAGCAGCAGCTTCAAAAGCCGCATAGATGTTTGCATTTTGTTTTTCAACCGTCTCAATAGATGCCTCTTGACTTATCATTACTTCGTAAAAGGCATCCATAACTTCTCTGGATACATTTAACGCTAATAACGCAGTCAACACGAGATACATCATGTTGATCATTTTTTGACGCGGTGATAATTTGCCTCCTGCCATTGTAGTCTTTTTTCGGGTTTAGTAATCTAAATTCTAGGACAGATTATTTACCCATGGCAGTTAGCATACCACCGTAAACGCTATTTAAAGTAGCAAGGTTTCCTTTCAAAGAAGCAAGCTCAGCTACTAGACCTGATGCATTTTCAGACGCACCGCTTAATTTTTCCATTACGTCATTTTGACGCTCTACTTGAGATGTTGCATTCTCTAATTGAACAGAGTACAAAGCATTAAGGCTTTCCATGTTAGTAGCAGCATGGTTAAGTTGCTCGGAATATTTAGCAGTTGCTCCAGCAGCATCTACGGCTCCAGATAACGCTCCTGCGGTTTCACTTAAACTTTTCATACCGTCACCAAGACGAGCGATAAGCTCTGCATCAACACCTCCGTTTTCCAAGGCATTGTCTAGTTGTTCAGAAACACTCAAAGATCTTGAACCGTCGCCATCACCCGTCGCGAGTTCAGGATATACTAATGACCAATCGTAATCCTCTGCAGGTTTTTCGAATGCGGAAAACAGGAAAATAACTGCTTCAGTACTCAAACCAAGAACAAGCATCATGTTTGCTCCTTCCCAGTGCATGATCTTAAACATCGCACCTGTAATAACAACTGCTGCTCCAATACCATAGAGCTTAGCCATAAAATTCTTAAATCCTTTTCCGTTTACGTCAATTAGAGCCATAATCTTAGTTGTATTGTTTTAATATAAAATTTAAATGATCGTATTCTTCTTTCTAAAAATCTTGTAAGTCTCTTCCCAAGAAACTCTGTACAGTTCTGAAACCAATGTAACTTTTCGCAGTATCCTGGTATTCATAATCGCGTGCTCCTAATTGTAGGAAGAAAGCGACATCTTTCCAAGAACCACCACGAATTACCTTGCGTTTCATGGTTTCGCTTTCCTCGTCGAATGCGTTGTATTGAAACTCTGGAGCGATATCACTCCCGAATGCATAGGACTGCACATCAAAAGATGTTGAAGTCCATTCGCTAACGTTACCAGACATACAATATAGATTGAATCCGTTAGGAGAGTAGGCTGTTGCTTTAACAGGATAAAAACCACCATCACCGGTTAAATTACCTCTACGAGGTTTGAAATTGGCCAGGTAACATCCGGCGCTATTTGTCGCATACGGACCTCCCCATGGAAACGTAGTAAGTTCCTCACCACCACGAGCCGCATATTCCCATTCTGATTCTGTAGGTAGACGGAAATCATGCTCAATCAGTTCACCAGAGCGCTTCAAGAAGTCACGACGATATTTGCTTCTCCAGTTTGCAAATGCCCGAGCTTGTCTCCAGCTTACACCGACTACCGGGTAGTCGTCATATGCAGGATGCCAAAAGTACTTGTCATGCATGGGTTCGTTGAAACTGTACGTAAAGTCATGTATCCAGACTAAAGTATCCGGGTAAATATTAATCGTTTCTTTTTCGAAAAATGATGCACGATCAGAACCTGCTTGGGTATCTTTAATGTAATCTCGATAGCTAAACATTTCACCATCACCATCCGAGTCGTTGTAATCAAACTCTGCACGGTTCAACTTACTGGCTGCTTTTTGTTTGTTAATCCAGAAGTACGTGTAGTTTAATTGACGCGTGTCAAGATGACGATACCCTAGCCACTGCTCTTCAGGAGCCAAGTACATGCTTTCAACTACTTCAGTGTATTCGGCTGAAGGGTAGCGATTCTTATCCCATTCTAAATAAGGATCCCAATCTAAGCGGCGCATCATACTATCTGGATAATTCAACGCAACATACTCTTGAAAGAATGTTGGGTCTTCCATTTCAGCTAGATCGATGTATTCAAATTCTTCGACCAAGCCTTCTGCCAATCGAGTTCGTGTGATAGAATCTTTCACCCAGCTCACAAATTGACGATACTCGTTATTCGTGACTTCAGTTTGGTCCATGTAAAATGCAGGAACACTTACCACTTTAGCAGGAGCAGTGTATGCATAAGGTACATCTTCATCATGGTTTCCCATAGTAAATGACCCCTGTGGGATGTAAACCATGCCATAAGGTTCACTTGGGTACCAAGTAGGACGATTTTGCACGCCTACCAACTCTCCGTGATCGCTACTTCCACAGGAAGCTAAAAAAGCGACAGAGATTAACCCTAAAAGGAACTTTTTCATAATATATCTTTAATTCAACGGTATTCTAAATTTTAAGCAGGGCGCTATATTACAAAAATATAGGGTTTCTGTAACTGCCTTTCTGTTTCGGTGGTATTTCAATAGTAAAACAGTAAGACATCATGATTTCATGAGATCCGCTGCTTGAGTTGCTTAATGATGATGTGGTAATGTCGTAAGAGTAGGTAGCCCTGAGGTCTTTCGTTAATTGGTATCCAGCCATTACCGCGAAGGCATCATTCACACGATAAGTAACGCCCCCATAAAGCTGATTATTGTACATAGCCGCAACATTAAGGTCGAGCTGTGTAGTAACTAGATCACTCTTAACCATGATGGCTGGCTGTAAAACAAAGCCGTTTTCCAGGTCAAGATCGTAGCCTCCCATCCAATAATAATGACGCTGGCCTCTAATCTGAGCTAGACTGCCTCCGGAAACTGTTCCGATAAGATCTTTAGTTTCCAACAGTCTTGTACTGCTTAGGCCAGTATACCAGTTGTCTGCTCTGTAGTACGCCCCAAAACTTAAGTCAGTGGCCATAGATGAATTCCCAAAGCCAACTAAGGAAGGATCATTCATTGTTTGTGGTGGTGCCCAAACCCCAGTGGTAATGTTTTTATTTCTAAAGTCAGCACGTATACCAAAACCAAGAACACCTCCAGCTAAATCCATTTGATAACCGTAGCCTACGCCAGCAGTAATATCTTGAAAGTAACCAATAATATCATTGGAGACATTTACAGAAAGTCCTCCATGCAAGAAACTTATAGGAATATTAGCTGAAAAGTTTTGCGTTGTGGGTGCATTGTCAAAACCTACCCACTGTGAGCGATGCGCCGCAGACAGACAAATTGCATCACCTGAGCCTATGACACCAGGGTTGTAAAATATCTTATTGTTTGCGAATTGAGTAAACTGCACGTCTTGTTGGCCCCAAAGAGCTGACGAACAGAGAATTGCAAACAATGCAAGGCGGTTTTTTTTCATATTTAATCGCACTAACGTATTTTGATTGTCGCTAAAGATAGAAAAATTCCTGAGCAGACAACATATTTTCACTCGAGTTATCAAGCTTTTTGTTGGGCTTTCCACCACCTTTTAGGTATAACCCCCTGGAGTGCTTCGCGATAATCTTCTGAGCTACAAGGTACTAGTTGCACTCTTTCCGCCTGTAAATCGCCTTTTGGAATTTCAATCCACCATCTGCCACTGGCTGGGCTTTTATAAAAGTTTAATTCATCGAATTCATCCATGAGTACCGTATACTTTTCATAGTCTTTTCTGGAACCTACAGGATAATCATGGAATCGTAGAGAGACTCCTTCGAAAAAATACCACAGGGCATGGGCACAAAGGTGGGCGCTTTGACCCCGTTGGTCTAGTTTGGGGTTGTATTCGAACAGACCCAATTGAGTTACAGTATCACTCATACCTGCATAGCGAGTAATTGAGCACAACTCAGCGCCTGAAAGCCCATGAGGTGAAGTGTAAAAGGTTCCGGGATTATAACTTTGCCGAACCGCGTTCATGTCAATACTAACCAAGTGCGCGTCTCTTAAATAGGGCTCGACTGAAGAAATATTGTTTTGAACCTCACCAAGTCGGATAGCATCAAAAAACAACTTATCTATCAAGTTGATTTCTTCAGGATTATTGAAGTAGGTCTGGTACCCCAAGTTGGTAAAATTGTAAAGATTATGAGGCTCCTGGAGCACCATATGACTCACATAACTCTGATGATCAAGGTCCCTTCCTTCGCTTCCTACGTCCAACCTCGCATCTACGGTGACCACATTTACCATGTGCTCAAGTGCATCGTATGCTCTATAATTGGCATAAGTAAGGTCTTGAGAGCCACCAATGGTGACAACTATAATTCCTTTTTGAATGAGTGTGGTGGCAATGTTTTGAAGATTAATCAGGGTATCTACGTGACGTTCAGCTTTATATAGATTCCCCAAGTCTACTATTTCGAGATCCCAATGTCCGCGATATAGTTGATAGAGATAGGGCCGTATGGCGTCTGCTGCACCATCGCAACCCGAGTTTCGATATGCTCTGCGATCTTCTTGAACGCCGATTATAGCAATCTTCACACCTTCAATCGACGGAATACCATCGATTTCGCTGTGGCGTTTGATGTGAGAGCCTAGTTGGTTCTCATCTAGGACAGGTAAATTGGAGAGCACACTCTCAGGTACAGGACTTAAATGTTCCACGCATTGATAAGTTTATGCGCTCAATTTACCTAGTTATTTGCGCTTAGCTCTCTTTTTTGTTGGGCCTGCGGCAATAAGTTCTTCACAAGCAGCACGATCCAATTCTTCTGCTTCTTTGTCCTTAGGAATCTTATAGTTTTTACCGCCAGACTTGATATAAGGTCCATATCGACCTTTCAGAACCTGTATCAACGGTTCTTCAGAAAATTCAGCGATGGTGTTGTTGGCATCACTAGCCTCTTTCTCTTCGATGACTTTGATAGCGTTTTCTATGCTTACCTCTTCAGGTGTATCATCCGTAAGGCTGTAGAATTTTTGATTCCACATTACGTAGGGTCCATATCTCCCTACATTCGCTTTTACTTCTAGATCTTTAAATTCACCAACAGTTCTAGGAAGAACTTCCTTTCTAAGCGCCATTTCAAGTGTCGCCGCGTAATATCCAATACCGTGCGGTAATTTTTTGAATCTTGGTTTTGTTTCTTCATCGCCGTCTCCAAACTGAAAGACAAATCCGTAACGCGCAAGTTTGACGTAAACAGGTTCCTTTGTTCCAGGCTCTTCCCCTAACAATCGGCTTGCTCGAGCATTTTCAGGAGCATTTTCAATCAGTGGGTGGAATTCACCATAGAACTCACCTATGCTGTCCTGCCATTTTTTTTCACCCTTAGCAACCGTATCAAAACTAGCCTCAGCTTTAGCTGTAAACTGGTAATCCATGATTAGACCGTAGTGCTCCATCAAGAAATCCGTTACTACACAGCCAATGTCTGTAGGAAAGAGTTTGTTTTTATCAGCACCATAATTTTCATTAGCGATTTCAGCACTTAATCCGTCATCTGTAGCGCTGAGGACATTATACTCCCTTGAATTGCCCTCAAGAGAGTCTTTAATTACGTAATTACGTTTTTGTATAGTTGAAATGGTCGGCGCATATGTAGAAGGGCGTCCAATGCCTAATTCTTCCAATTTCTTTACTAAGGCAGCTTCTGTATAGCGGGGTGTATGCTTTGTGAAACGTTCGGTTGCTGTAATTCTATTCGAAGTAAGCGTCTCTCCAACCTTAACCGCTGGTAGCTGTCCGTCTAACTCATCTGTACTACTGCTTTCCTCATCCGTTCCTTCTTGATAGACCCGTATAAAACCATCAAATTTGATCACTTGACCACGTGCTGTAAATCGTTGTCCATCAGGTGCGTTCAGATTTTGAAGTTTGATGGTTGTGTTTTCGAGCTGCGCTTCTGCCATTTGAGAGGCAATGGTTCTTTTATAGATAAGGTCGTATAATCTCTTTTGGCCATCATCTCCTCCTGCAGTGGATTTCGAGAAACTCGTTGGACGAATAGCCTCGTGCGCCTCTTGGGCACCCTTATTTTTCGTTGTGAATTTTCTGGACTGGTGGTACTTTTCTCCGAATTGATCGTTTACATGGGCCGCAATACCCGCCATAGCGTCACCGCTCAGGTTAAAGCTGTCTGTTCTCATGTAAGTAATATGGCCTGCTTCATACAAACGCTGGGCCAGGGTCATAGTTTGACTTACACTAAATCCTAATTTTCTACTCGCTTCTTGCTGCAGTGTTGAAGTGGTGAAGGGTGCAGCTGGTGAACGTTTTCCCGGTTTCATTTCGACGCTTTCAACACCATATTTTGCTTTTACACAAAGGGTAAGGAATTTTTCTGCGTCATCTTTTGTTTTGAAATTGCTCCCTACTTCTGCTTTAAACGAAATCTTACCATCCGTAAAAATGCCACTGACTTTATAGCTAGAGGTAGGTAAATGCAGTTCTATTTCCCTTTCTTTCTCCACAATTAATCTGACGGCTACGGATTGAACACGCCCCGCACTTAGTCCTCGTTGTATGCTCTTCCATAAAACAGGACTCAGCTCGTAACCCACTAATCTATCAAGAACACGTCTTGCTTGTTGGGCATCAACTAACTCTTTGTTAATCTTTCGCGGGTTTTCAACAGCACGTAAAATGGCTGTTTTTGTGATCTCATTGAACACAATTCTTTCCGTACGGTCATCCGTAAGTTCGAGACTCTCATAGAGGTGCCAAGCAATGGCTTCTCCTTCACGATCCTCATCCGAGGCCAGCCAGACCTTGTCTGCAGCCTTAGCGGCTTTTCTTAAGTCTTTAACTAAACTGGCTTTGTCTTTAGAAACACAATACTCCGGGGTAAAGTTATTTTCAATGTCAATGGCCATTCCTTTATCACACAAATCGCGAATGTGTCCGTAAGAGGACATAACAGAAAATTCGGATCCAAGGTATTTTTGGATGGTCTTTGCTTTTGCAGGTGACTCAACGATAACCAAGTTGCTTGCCATAGGAGTTTCAGTTAATTGCTTAATGAGTGCGCAAAGTAAAGGCGAAAAAGGTTGATAGTCGAAAACTTTATTTTAGAGGTTACGATTTCTTTTCACCTTATTACTTCGTAATAGAAATTTTAGAGTCGGACAAATTGTCAGTCTATGATGTATATTTGCAGGATCGCGAAAGAAAGTTAAGTTTTGAGCGTACAACAATTATGGAAGCAAAAACAAAACGCGCAAGCGGAAGAGGTCTTTACGCCGAGGGCGACAAAAACCCACATGAGCACGATGGAACAGTGCATAAAACGACCAATCCAACCGGCACTAAGAAACTGTATATAGAGTCCTATGGCTGCCAAATGAATTTCTCGGATAGTGAGATTGTTGCTTCAGTGCTTGGAAAGGAAGGTTACACGACCACTCAGAATCCTGAGGATGCGGACTTAGTGCTGTTGAACACCTGTTCAATACGTGATAAAGCGGAGCAAACCGTGCGCAATAGACTCAATCACTTCAACGGACATAAAAGGAAAAACCCCAACATGAAAATTGGTGTCTTGGGTTGTATGGCTGAGCGGGTTAAGGGCAAGCTACTAGATGAGGAAAAGTTAGTAGATCTCGTTGTTGGACCAGATGCATATCGTGATCTGCCTAATCTATTGCAAGAGTTAGATGATGGAAGAAAGGCAGTAAACGTCATTCTGAGTAAAGAGGAAACCTACGATGATATTGAGCCGGTTAGACTAGGCGGTAACGGTGTGAGCGCTTTTGTTTCAATCACTCGCGGTTGTGACAATATGTGTACGTTTTGTGTAGTCCCCTTTACACGAGGTAGAGAGCGTTCTAGAAATCCTCAAACCATTGTTGATGAGGTGCTCGATTTGAAGGAAAGAGGCTATAAAGAAATCACATTGCTCGGGCAAAACGTAGACAGCTACTTGTGGTACGGGGGAGGACTGAAAAAAGATTTCGAGAAAGCTTCAGACTTAGCGAAAGCAAGTTCAGTACATTTTGCTGATTTATTATCCTTAGTTGCTGAGGCGGCACCAAAAATGAGAATAAGATTTTCAACCTCTAATCCTCAGGACATGAGGGACGATGTTTTGGAGACCATTGCGAGGTATAAAAATATTTGTAATTACATACATCTTCCCGTACAGAGTGGTTCGTCAAGAATTTTAGAGTTGATGAATCGGGGGCACAATAGAGAAGAGTATAGATCGCTAATAGCGCGCATAAAAAGAATCATTCCGGGCTGTGCCATTTCCCACGATATGATTTCTGGATTCCCTACGGAAACGGAAGAGGACCATGAGCAGACGTTGAGTTTAATGGAGCACGTGAGATATCATTTTGGATACATGTTCTTTTACAGCGAACGTCCGAATACCTACGCTGCAAGAAAACTGGATGACGATATACCTCTCGATGTGAAGAAAAGGAGACTTACCGAAATCATCCAAGTACAAAACAAGCACAGTTTAGAGCGTCATCAGGAAATGATTGGGCACACTTTTGAAGTACTTGTCGAAGGCACCTCAAAAAAGAGTGAAGAGCAGCTTTTTGGTCGGACAGACATGAACAGTGTTGTTGTTTTCGATAGAGGAAGCTTCAAGCCAGGCGATTTTTGCCATGTAAAAATTGAAAGATGTACCGCTGCAACCCTTATAGGGTACGTGGTGGAACCATCATAATTAACGTTCAAGCATAAACGTAGTTTCAATGTCAGAATTAAAGAGTATCAAACAACGTTTTGGAATCATAGGTGTGAGCACATTATTGGACCGCGCTATTGAGAAAGCTATTCGCGTTGCACCAACCGACATCAGCGTGCTGGTGACAGGAGAAAGCGGAGTGGGTAAAGAGAGTATTCCAAAAATCATACATAGTTTAAGTCACCGAAAACATGAACCTTACATAGCGGTAAACTGTGGAGCTATTCCTGAGGGAACCATAGACTCGGAGCTTTTTGGTCATGAAAAAGGATCTTTTACCGGCGCAACTGGTGCGAGGAAAGGTTATTTCGAGGAAGCTGGTGGAGGAACAATATTCTTGGATGAGGTAGGCGAATTACCACTACCCTCGCAAGTCCGATTGCTGCGAGTATTAGAAACCGGAGAATTCATAAGGGTAGGTTCTTCTCGATCTAATAAAATTGATGTTCGCGTGGTTGGCGCAACGAATGTCGGTATGATTAATGCCATCAAGAATCAACGGTTCCGAGAGGATCTATATTACAGGTTAAATACGGTTGAAATCCACCTACCACCGCTGCGCGAGCGCCCCTCTGATATTCACTTATTGTTTAGGAAATTTTCTTCGGATTTCGCTAATAAGTACCATTTGCCTCCCCTGAGATTAGATGATGAAGCCGTTCGTTTGTTAGAACACTATCGTTGGCCAGGAAATATCCGTCAGCTGAGAAATTTGGCGGAGCAAATGAGTGTTATTGAAACAGCTCGTCTGGTTGGTAAGGAAATATTGAAATCCTATTTACCTGAGGTGGACGCGTCTAATTTACCAGCGCTGTCATCGACTCGATTAGGAGACGATTCAGGTGACGGAGGATTCGCGAAAGAGCGTGAGGCGCTATACAAGCTGCTCTTTGAGATGCGGTCTGAGATTAATGTTTTAAAGGAAACGGTGGCAGATGGACAGGATATATATCAGGGCTTACAATCGGAGTTTCCGAAATTGGCTTCGGAATTCTCGTCGTCGAGTTTGTCCCGGTATAAAGGCTCCTCTAGCGGGAATGAAGTAACCATACTTAGCAAAGAAGAGCAGGACTCTTTTGAAGATGACAACACCATTGAGATTGAAAACTTAAGCCTTGTAGACAAGGAAATTGAGTTGATAAAAAAAGCATTAGGTAAATCTGCAGGTAAAAGAAAGAACGCTGCGAAAGAACTGGGAATATCGGAACGTACCTTGTACCGTAAAATCAAACAATACAATTTAGAATGAAATCGTTAGAAAGCTTTCTTACGGTAATGATATTTTCTCTACTGCTTGCTTCTTGTAAGGGTGGATATAGCTTTACGGGTGGAAATGTGGGAGATGCAAAGTCTTTGCAGGTTGGTTTTTTCGACAACAACGCACAGATAGTTAATCCTGAGATGTCACAACTGGTGACGGAGTCCATCAAAGATATCTTTGTACAACAATCTTCACTCGAGCTTAGTGATGGCCCATCTGATATGTCGGTGAGTGGAAGTATCCAAGAGTACAGCTTAAAACCCCAAGCCGCGCGAGGTGCCTCTGAGGTCTCTCAGATGAGGTTTAGTATTTCACTTCAGGTAGATTTCGAAAACATATTAGAACCGAAAAATAATTTTAACCAAAGATTTTCTAGATCACGTGATTATGATGCGGATCTTAATTTTTCGGATATTGAAAACGAATTGGCAGAAGAGATCATAAAAGAATTAACAGAGGATATTTTAAACAGAGCGATCGCAAACTGGTAGAATGAACGCAAAGAAGCTGAAAGAGTATTTTGAAGATCCATCATCGATAGATGCTGATGCCTTAATTGCTTTAAAACAGGCAGTACAGGACTTTCCGTTTTCAGGAGCATTACATATGCTGTATTTGAAGGCACTTCAAGAAAAGGACAGCTACCTACTTCCCGCTCAAATAAAGCGTTCTGCAGTGAGTGTTCCAGATAGAAGCAGACTAAAAGCCTGGTATGAATTGGACTTTAAAGCAAAGGCACCAAGTATTTCATTCGATTTGAATGCCCTGAAGTCGGATCAAGTCATCGCTGATAAAAAGGTGGTCAAGGTTGAAAAATCAGTATTAGCCGTTAAAGTTTCCTTAGAAAAGCCAGTTATAAAAAAAGTGCCTAAGGCGAAAGAAAAAGAATCATCAGATCTCATGGTGTCAAAGTTGCAAGCCACGAGTAAGGACCCTAAAGACATCTCCCACCTTCCCGAGGCCGTTCAAAAAGCGATCATCCGATCTAGATCTCTGAGAAGTGATAAACAGCCTTTGCCTAAAGTCGAGACAGTACCAGAAAATGCCGTTGTAACCCGTGTTGAAACTGAATTGCCGTTGGTGCCAGTAGTTATTGTGCCAGTAATGCCTAAAACTATCAGGGAGCCTGTCCGTAAAATGGCAGAAAGCGTCCCGGAAGTTCGCGAAATGCCCTTTAGTGAAAAAGCTTCTTTCTTGTCTTGGTTGAATGGAGGTATTGATGCTGAGGTTCAAAGTGTAGATATCGATAATTTCGAAGTGGTTGAAGAAGCAGCTACGAATGAAATCAAGAGAATAATTAGTGACTTACCTCTTTTTGATGTCTCTAAAAAAGAACAAATCATCAATGTTTTTACCCTTGAAGCGGACGGTCAGGGTAAATTTGTAACAGAAACTCTTGCAGAGATTTACCTGAGCCAGAAGCTTTTTGAAAAAGCAATTCGTGCGTATGAGGTGTTAAGTTTGAAATACCCGGAAAAAAGTAGTTTCTTTGCCGACCGAATAAGAGCAATTAAGAAACAACAGAACTCATGACAGCACTATTCTCTATCCTCATTGTAGTTATATCCATACTACTCGTATTAGTGATCCTTGTACAGAATCCAAAAGGAGGCGGTTTAAGTGCTGCTTTTGGCGGTGATAGCCCTCAAATGCTGGGTGGTGTCAAAAAAACTACTGATTTCTTGGACAAAGCAACTTGGGGTTTGGTCATCGGATTGTTCGTTTTGGTGATCACCATGAATATGGTTGGTACCGATACAGCAGAAGTAGAAGATACTATTCTTTCAGAGCAATTGGAGGGCGCAGTTCCTTTCCAACCTTCAATCCCATCTTTAGACGCTGGTGAAGCTCCAGTAAATGAGATGCCAGTAGAGGGAATGCCTGAAAGTATCGAAGAATAACAAAGCATCAGCTTTTAGATACAAGCCCGAATGGTTCTGCCATTCGGGCTTTTTATTTGTCAATTGCTGTCAATTCTTCACGCGTCATCAAATCGTCGGTGTCATAGTGTCATAAATTGACAAGTGGCATAGAATTGCATGTATCTTCATGCGTAAAACTTAAAAACCCAACTAATCATGGCAGATTTAAATATTCGTCCCCTAGCAGATAGAGTTATTATAGAACCAGCAGCAGCGGAAACCACGACGGCATCAGGAATTATAATTCCAGATACCGCTCAAGAGAAGCCACAGCGCGGTACGGTTATAGCCGTTGGTCCAGGTAAAAAGGATGAGCCTATGACTGTTACGGTAGGTGATGTGGTATTGTATGGAAAGTACAGTGGTACGGAGTTCAAGTATGAAGCGGGTGACTACCTGATTATGCGTGAGGCTGATATCATGGCAATTGTTTAATCCTAACAGAAAAAAAAATTAAGAAATGGCAAAGGAAATTTCATTTGATGTTGAAGCGAGAAACAGCCTTAAAGCTGGTGTAGACGCGTTGGCAAATGCGGTAAAAGTGACCCTAGGTCCTAAAGGCCGTAACGTTATTATAGAGAAATCATTTGGTGCTCCTCATGTGACTAAAGATGGCGTATCTGTGGCTAAAGAGATAGAATTAGAGGATAGAATACAGAACCTAGGTGCCCAGATGGTTAAGGAAGTTGCTTCCAAAACTGCTGACATTGCAGGTGATGGAACTACTACTGCAACAGTTCTGGCTCAGGCTATTTATCACCACGGCTTGAAAAATGTCGCAGCTGGAGCTAATCCAATGGATCTCAAGCGTGGTATTGAAAAAGCGGTTAAGGTCGTGGTACAAGAGCTGAAAAACTTAAGTCAAGAGGTCGGCGATGACAACAGTAAGATTAAACAAGTTGCTTCAATTTCCGCAAACAACGACAATACGATAGGTTCATTAATTGCTGAGGCTATGGCTAAGGTTAAAAATGAAGGTGTTATTACCGTAGAAGAGTCTAAGGGTACTGAAACTTACGTTGACATTGTAGAAGGTATGCAGTTTGATCGCGGCTATTTAAGCCCCTATTTTACTACTAATACAGAGAAGATGGTAGCAGAATTAGAGAATCCTCTAATATTGATATATGATAAGAAGGTAAGCTCAATGAAGGAGCTACTTCCTATTTTAGAGCCTGCCGCACAAAGTAGTCGTCCGTTGTTGATTATAGCAGAGGATGTAGATGGTGAAGCTCTCGCAACTCTTGTGGTAAACCGTATACGTGGTTCGCTTAAAATTGCCGCTGTAAAAGCGCCGGGGTTTGGTGATCGACGCAAAGCGATGCTGGAAGATCTAGCGATCTTAACAGGTGGTCAAGTGATCTCTGAAGAGCGTGGAATGACCTTAGAAGGTGCTACCATGGAAATGTTGGGTACTGCGGAAAAAGTGACCATAGACAAGGACAATACGACCATTGTTAACGGAGCTGGTGAGAGTGCTGCCATTGCAGGCCGCGTGAACCAAATCAAGGCGCAAATTGAAAATACTACGTCTGATTATGACCGCGAAAAGTTACAGGAACGTCTTGCTAAGCTCGCCGGTGGTGTAGCTGTGCTTTATGTTGGTGCTGCTTCTGAGGTTGAGATGAAGGAGAAGAAGGACCGTGTTGAGGATGCTTTGGCTGCAACAAAGGCTGCAGTTGAAGAGGGTTTTGTTCCAGGAGGTGGAGTAGCGTTTGTTCGTGTAAGCTCAGCTCTTGAAAATCTTCAAGGCGATAATGATGACGAAACAACAGGTATCCAAATCATTTCCAAGGCAATAGAGGAGCCTCTTCGCCAGATCGTTCATAATGCTGGTTTCGAAGGGTCAGTGGTGGTTGCAAAGGTAAAAGAGGGTAGCGGTGACTTTGGCTTCAATGCTAAAACAGATGTGTACGAACACATGTATGAGGCTGGAGTGATTGATCCAACTAAAGTAACACGTGTCGCGCTTGAAAACGCAGCGTCTGTTGCAGGACTGTTACTAACTACTGAAGCTACGATAACAGAAATACCTAAAGACGAACCAGCTATGCCCCCAGGTGGCATGGGCGGCGGCATGGGAATGATGTAATCGGACTGCAGTAAAGAATTTAAAAAAGCCACCCTTATGGGTGGCTTTTTTTTGCTCTGTTTATAAGGAAAATGCCTCTAAATATTTACTAATATACCTCTCTCTATCCTTGTATTTATATTGCATAATATATCTCGGATGCTCCAGGGCTATGAGTTCAGGGGTAAAGGCGTGCTGCTTGTTTAGTTGTTCGAGAAATTTAAGATTCTTTCCGGTTCCAAAAACAATGATTCGCTCGTTAAGGCCGGCTAGTGCCAATTGTTTTTTTATTTGTTCGAGTAAAAACGGAGTTAGTTTTTTAACGAATGAAGCCCTATCGTAGTAATTGAAGTTGATCCAGCCGTTTGTTTTTTTAACAACAAACCCCAAGGGACAAACTGAACCGATAAGAAACTTGTTGTAGAATGCCGAAGGTCCTCCGTACGCTTCTATTGCTTCATATACAAAGACTGAACTAGGCTCGTGAGTTATAAACTCACTCATGTCTATTCCGCAATGCTTGAGTCTCTTTGTATCCGTAAAAGGGATCCCTGTAGCTCCTGCTCCTAACCTACCAGGATTAATACCAAGGATGAGATTACGTGGTTCTGGATCACTATAAAATTTATGATAAAATTGGTCTAGAACAGTTGTCTGCTCCACCGAAGCTAGGCTAAAAGGGTTCAAAACATTTAAGTCGGAATCCAGCGTGTTTAGATCAAAAGAAATGCTGCGGTAAAAATCTAAAATTTGATCAGACCTTGTCATTTCTTGTTGAAATCATTCATCGCGGTATTAAGTCCGGCGAGTGCAAAGGTTTCGCAGGCTTTAACGCAGTGGTCAATCAAAAGCGACAAATCCAGTGACTCATCCTTACTCCATTCTCCTAAAACGTAATCAACCTGTTTGCCTTTTGAGAAATCGCTACCTATGCCGAAACGAAGTCGTGCATAATCATTTCGTCCAAGCGTGGCTTCAATATCCTTAAGACCGTTGTGTCCAGCGTCAGAGCCTTTTCCTTTTAGACGTATAGCACCATAGGGAAGGGCAAGGTCATCAAGAACAACTATGATGTTTTCTAGAGGAATGTTTTCTTCGTTCATCCAGTATCGAACAGCTTTGCCACTTAGATTCATAAAAGTGGTAGGCTTGATGAGGCGAAAAGTTTTGCCTTTGATGCGGGTCTCTGCGGTCATCGCGTATCTCCCGGGTATGAAAACAACATTGGACGCCTTTGCAAAGGCGTCCAATGTTAAAAATCCAACGTTATGACGCGTATTTACATACTCTGCCCCAGGATTGCCTAATCCGACAATGAGGAACTTTTTCATAACGACAAAAGCAGATTACTCTGCTGCTACTTCAGCTTCGCCTTCGGTTTCGTCTTCGCCATCTTCTTTGACAGCGCCACGAGCGTTTTTGACAGTTAAGATAACAGCAGTTCCCGCATTCAGAATTTCATATCCTGCAGCACTTACGTCACTTACACGGATAGATTGTCCAATAGTTAAAGGAGTCACATCTAGCACAATGCTTTCAGGAAACGACCCAGGAACGGAACGTATCGACAGCTTGCGCATGATCATTTTCATTTTACCACCGTTCAATACACCTTTCGATTGACCTTCAACTACTACAGGAATGTCAATAGTTACAGGCTTTCCTTCAATTAATTGAATGAAGTCAATATGCATTAACGCATCAGTAACTGGATGAAACTGCATGTCTTGTATTACAGCTTCGATCTTCGAATCACCAATAATAATCTTGGCGATTTTAGCATCAGCTGTATAGACTAACGTTTTGAACGTAAGTACAGGTGCTGAAAAATGGATAGGTGCATCACCTCCATAAACAACACATGGTACGTTTCCGGCTTTACGCTCAAGTTGAGCGTACTTCGAACCTACTTCGGTTCTTAAATTTCCTTGAATTTCAACAGATTTCATCTGATCTAGTTTACTCAATATTACATTATAAAATGCCCTGAAATGCTTTCGTGGTGATGAACGTTAGTCATCACTTGTGCAAACATTTCAGCGACGGAGATCACTCGGATCTTAGGGTTCTCTTGTGTTTGAGGAATACTATCAGCAATGACTAATTCCTCAAGTGCGCTATTGGTAATACGCTCATGTGCTGGGCCGCTTAATACCCCGTGGGTACAATAGGCTCTTACCGTTTTAGCTCCTTTTTCCTTGAGCATTTCAGCAGCTTTACAAAGCGTGCCTCCAGTATCAACCATGTCATCTACTAAGATCACATTTTTACCTTCGACATCTCCAATAACCGTCATTTTGTCTATGACGTTTGCTTCTTTTCTTTGCTTGTAACAAATCACTACTTCAGCTTGAAGTTTAGATCCGTAAGCATGTGCTCTTTTTGCTCCTCCCATATCTGGAGATGCGATACACAAATCTGTTAGATGAAGTGTCTCGATATCTTTTATAAAAAGAGCTGAACTAAACAAGTGATCTACAGGTACTTCGAAGAAGCCTTGAATTTGATCAGCATGAAGGTCCATGGTCATGATACGTGTTGCTCCTGCAGCCATCAGCATCTTAGCGGCAAGCTTAGCACCTATAGGTACTCGTGGTTTATCTTTTCTATCTTGACGTGCCAGGCCAAAGTACGGAATAACAGCGGTTATATGTTTTGCCGAAGCTCGCTTAGCAGCATCGCACATCATTAACAACTCCAGTAGATTGTCTGCAGGTGGGTTGGTACTCTGAATCAGAAATACTCTATTACCACGTACCGTTTCTTCAAAGGAAGGACAAAACTCACCGTCACTAAACTCTGTGATCTTAACGTTCCCCATGGCAACACCATATGTCGCTGCAATTCTACTTGCGAGCTCCATGGTGTGACGACCGGCGAATATTTTAGCTTCAGGTTGCATTTGTGCTGTTTGTCTGTCTTGTTAATGCGGTTTACGCACCCCCAACGAGGGGTGCAAATGTAACTAAAAGAACGATAAACTAAGTGCCCTTTTTATCTTGGTTTAAATTTCTTTTATAAAATGTTAGGAGAATAGCAAAACACCTCTATTTTTGCCATCCAATTCCTCAAGAAGCCCGGGTGGCGGAATTGGTAGACGCGCTGGATTCAAAATCCAGTTCCTTCGGGAGTGCGGGTTCGATTCCCGCCCCGGGTACTAAAGCCTCGCAGCGATGTGGGGCTTTTTTTATGTCGTGTAAATTATTTGTAATGTTTCTAACCTTATGCACCAACATTCGTTGTACATTAATTGTTGATATATCGTAACACTTAAATAAACTCAAATGAAACACATCATACTTAAATGGTACCCCGTGATCCTTGCATTTCTCATGCTACTCTACTCTGTAGGATATGGAATGATGGGTATGACTGAAGAAGCCCAATATTCAGCGCATTGGCCAGGAACTATACTGTTGTTTGCGATAGCCATCCGACAAAGAAGAACCACATGAGTATAGGATTCTTTTTAGTTGGGGGCGTCATCTTCGCACTCTACATGGGCTTAACGATATGGAATATTGTTAACTCAAATAATAAGCAAAGCGAAGACAATCGGTCGAATAAGAACTGATAGTGGTAGATTTCATTAGCGTTTTTGGAAAACGCTGAATGCTTTTTGTCGTTTTCGGATTGTTATTTATGCTACTTTTCCACCCTAAATTTGTCTCGGGGTGATGTCCGTGCGATCAATGATCAACTCGGTTAAGTTGTCGTTATCTATGCCGGCCTTTTTTATAATCCTGATAGGAATAACGGCTTCTGTTTACAGAAAATAGGCCATTCAAGGTATCTTTGAAAAATGACTAAGCAAGAACGTTATGATATCGCTTACTTGAAAATGGCGACGGAATGGGCCCAGTTGAGCCATTGCCATCGTAAAAAGGTAGGCGCTCTAGTAGTGAAAGATCGGATGATTATTTCGGATGGTTTTAACGGTACACCAACTGGATTTGAGAATCCGTGCGAAGACGACGATAATTATACCAAATGGTATGTTTTACACGCAGAGGCTAATGCCATAACCAAGGTCGCTGGGAGTACAGCTAGCGCCTATGGAGCTACACTTTACCTTACACTAAGCCCATGTAAAGAATGTAGTAAATTGGTTTTTCAAGCAGGAATCAAGCGATTGGTTTACATGAATGAATACAAAGATCGTAGCGGTTTAGATTTTCTAATTAAAGCTGGAGTTGAGGTTGTTCAAATGACGATGATTTGAAAAAAGAGCATGTAGTCATATGGGTTACCGTTTTCCTTTTAGTAGGGATTTGGATTGGAGGAAATTTTACTCGAAACCTAAAATCTACCGGTAGTAAACTGGAAGAATTCTTTAATTATCTCGAGCTAGAGTACGTCGATACATTGGACATAGAAGGATTGACGGAGCAAGCCATTGATGATATTCTGTCAAGTCTAGATCCACATAGTACTTACATTCCACTGGACGATGGTGCAGAAATTGCCGAGCGTATGCAAGGTGGGTTCACCGGGATAGGCGTGGAGTTTATGATATACAGAGATACTTTAGTCTTTCTACATGTCATTGAAAACGGTCCCGCATCAAATTATGGTATCGAAAACGGTGATCGCATTTTCGCTATTGATGGAGATACGTTAATTGGTCCCTTGTTAAACAATCAAGAGATTACATCGCGAATTAAAGGTCCAAGGAAAAGCTATGTTGATTTGAGTATCAAACGAGGAGATTCGCTATTAACGGTATCCGTGCAACGAGATTTAATTCCTATTCAAAGTGTCTATTCTTTGCCTGTTCATAACGGTATAGGATATGTGAAAGTGGACCGGTTCTCTGAAACTACCCACGATGAATTTATTTCCAAATTAAAGGACCTTGATCAGCGTGGTATGCGATCCGTTATTATCGATTTGAGAGATAATCCAGGTGGCTATCTTCATGAATCTGTGGAGATGGCTGATGAATTCCTTAAGGAAGGTCAAAACATTGTGACAACGCGTTACCGGGACGGTAGGACGTCTACCTCCAAAGCTACGAGCGGACACTTATTTGAGGATTTGCCGGTGCATATAATCATTAATGAGGCCTCAGCAAGTGCTTCCGAGGTTTTTACTGGGGCTCTGCAGGATCACGATCGCGCTGCGGTTTATGGGAATACCTCCTTCGGTAAAGGACTGGTGCAGGAGGATAAAATGCTGAGCGATGGTTCTAAAGTAAGGATGACGGTTGCTTACTATTATACACCTTCCGGTCGATCTATTCAGAAACCCTATAAAGAAAATGAAGTAGCAAACGAAGGTGTTTTCTTGAGCGATACTGGACGTGTGCTATCGACAAGTGGCGGAATTGAGCCGGATGTTGTTTTAAGTAAGGATTCAATTTCTTACTTCTGGACTTTTTCTTTTGGAACAATGGATGCTTTTGCGTTTGACTACATCGATCGTAATAGGGCAGCATACAATGCTATGCTATGGGAGAATTTCAGTATCCAATTCAAAGTAGACCGTAGTA
>CAJWFD010000020.1 GCA_913031435.1 uncultured Cryomorphaceae bacterium | reverse complement strand
TTTCACCTGAACGCAGTCGCTCAGGAACTAATCCTACCTCTTTCGCCGGAACCCCAGCCCAGAGCGTTCCCTTAGGAAGTCTTTTGCCTTGGGTGACCACAGATCCAGCTGCCACAATGCAGCCCTCTTCAACCACACAATTGTCCATGACAATAGCACCCATTCCGATCAGTACATTGTCCTCAATACGGCAGCCGTGTACGATCGCATTATGTCCTATACTGACATTGTTACCAATAACAGTTGGATACTTCTCGTAGGTGCAATGTACCGTAGCATTGTCTTGTACATTCACTTTGTTCCCCATGACAATCGCATTTACATCAGCACGAACAACACTTCCGAACCAAAAACTACAGCCTTCTCCACAGGTTAGCTGACCCACAATAGTGGCGTTTTCAGCGATAAAACTGTCCTTTCCGATGCTCGGAGTATGACCTAATATAGTTTTGATTACAGGCATAATATGGTTTATATAATGATGTCATTCAAAGGTACACCCTGACGCATTACTCCGTACTTTTACATCGAAATACACATGATTATGGACATCAAAAGAGTACCGGTCAGCATTTATGCAGAAATGACCCCTAATCCTAAGGTAATGAAGTTTGTAAGTAATAAACTGCTCCTACAAACTGATTCTGCTGAATTCAGAAATATAGAAGAGGCCAAGCCTTCCCCATTAGCAACCAAGTTGTTCCACTTCCCTTTTGTTAAAGAAGTATTTATTTCAGGTAATTATATCGCTATAGCAAAATTCGATGTGATCGAATGGGATGATGTTGCCCAAGAGGTACGCATCTTTATCACCGAATTTCTTCAAGAAGGCGGCGTTGCTGTAAACGAAGAACAGTTAGTTCCAAAAGAAGAAATCCAAGAATCAAACGGACCTGTACTCAGCGGTGAGGATAAAACTGAGGTAGAGCAGCGCATTGTTGACATCCTTGAAGAGTATATCAAACCTGCAGTAGCACAGGACGGTGGAAACATTGCCTTTATCGCCTACAAGGATAAAGTAGTGGAGGTTCAGCTTCAAGGCGCATGCTCTGGATGCCCTTCCTCAACCATGACTTTGAAAAGCGGAATCTTAAGTATTTTACAAAAGATGCTGCCAACATTAGTAGACGAAGTTGTTGCTATAAACGGATAGCAAACTTAGGATCATAAAAACAAAAAAGGCGGCCCGTTGGGCCGCCTTTTTTGTTTGCTTATCTATTTCCCTCATTAAGTGGGAGACATACCCATATTTCTAAGATGGTTGAAGTGTCCCTTCAACGCACTCAAGGTGGTTTTGTATTCGTTATACGGAAGTTGAAATTCTTCTGCCGTTTTACGTACGATCTCCGCAATTTTAGGGTAATGTATGTGGTTTATTGTTGGGAATAAGTGGTGCTCAACTTGGAAGTTAAGTCCACCTGTGTACCAGGTTACAAGGGCACTCTTTGTACTAAAGTTTGCAGTTGTTTTCAACTGATGCTCTAATAAAGTGTTTTCCTTTGCCTCATCTTCTGTAGGGAACTCCGCTTTATCAACTACATGAGCCAATTGAAAAGTAATAGATAAGATGAAACCTGCGATTACATGCATAATCATGTTACCAGCAAGAACCATTTTCCAATCAATTCCCATAACCAGTGGAAGTATGTAGAATACTCCAAAATGGAAACCTTTACCTACAATGAGCTTTGTCCAAACCATTCCAAGGCTTTGATCCTTCGCTTTGAATAAATCACTTTTACCGTAATTAATTACCTGCTTAAAGTCCTTTTCTAGTAGCCATTTCCATGTCATCAATGTATAGGTCAATGGCGCATAAATATGCTGGTACTTGTGTCTTGGCTTCAAAGGTTGAGATGGGTGAAAACGGAACATAGTACCAGTTTCAATATCATCATCATGCCCATCGATATTCGTATGTGTGTGGTGCTTTACGTTATGCTGTACCCGCCATGTGTATGAATTACCACAAAGCATATAAATACAGGCACCAATTTTACGATTGATCCATTCACTTCTAGTTAAAGTATTGTGTAGTGCATCATGCATAAGGTTCATTCCAACTCCTGCCATGCCAATACCCGTGATTGCCCAAAGAACGAGCGTCCATCCAATACTCTGATAACCGCTCAAAAACAAAACAAACGGCACCAAGTAAAGAGATAAGTTCGCAACTGCCTTCAATACATATCTGTAATCAGCCAATTGAGATTTTCCTGTTTCTTTAAAGTACGATCTTACTCGTTGTCTAACTTCTTTTTGGAAATCACTATTGCTTTTAAATTTTAACATAAATTCTAATAAATAAGAGAGCATGAAATTAGTAAACAGAACGTCAACTAAGACCACATAGTTTAGATTTGCATATAATTAACATTTAGTACGATGCTAAAGAATCAAAAACCACAAGAGCTTAAGGCCTGGCAAAAGCTTCAGAAGAATTCGATTTATGATAAAAGAACCCTAAAGATTCGCTTCTATGAAGATTCTGAAAGGTTCTCAAAGTACCACGTGAACTGGGATGGGATTCTATTCGACTTCTCTAAGAATCATATGGGAAGCGAAACTTTTTCATTATTCCAAGAGCTTTTAGAGGAAGCGGGGGTTCGTGAAGCCATTATGCAACAGCAGAGTGGCGAGAAAATAAATGTTACCGAGGATCGCGCTGTTTTACATACCGCACTGCGTAACATGAGTGATAAACCCATCTTTGTGGATGGGAAGGATGTCATGCCCGGAGTAAAAGCATCTTGGGCACAGCTTGCTACTTTCTCAAATGAAGTCCGTTCTGGAGCATGGAAAGGATACACGGGCAAGAGAATCAAACACGTCGTTAACATAGGAATCGGTGGGTCAGATTTAGGTCCACGTATGGTTATAAATGCATTGAAACCTTTTCAAACAGAAGAGATGACCTTTCATTTTGTCGCTAACGTAGATGGAGCTGACTTACATGAAATACTTAAAAAAGTAGATCCTGAAACCACGCTATTTATAGTTGCGTCTAAAACATTCACCACACAAGAAACCATGACAAACGCCAATAGCGCAAAGTCTTGGTTCCTGGAAAACGGAGGTCAAGATGCCGATGTAGCGCGACATTTCGTGGCGGTAAGCACGAACGCTGACGGTGTCGCTGAATTCGGAATCGATACAGAAAACATGTTTGGTTTTTGGGATTGGGTTGGAGGACGATATAGCGTTTGGTCTTCCATAGGGTTACCCGTAGTATTATCCATAGGGTTTCAAGGATTTCAAGAGTTCTTAAATGGTGCGCATGCCATGGACAATCACGTCGCAGAAGCTGATTGGAACGAAAATATTCCTGCACTGATGGCCGTTCTTGGGATTTGGTACAGGAACTTCCAAAACGCACCAAGTCATGCGATCTTACCTTATGATCAATACTTGGATAAATTCGCAGCCTACTTCCAACAGGGAGATATGGAAAGTAATGGTAAATATGTCGACCGTGCAGGGAATCGTGTAAATTATCCTACGGGGCCTATCATTTGGGGTGAGCCTGGCACAAATGGCCAGCATGCATTCTACCAGCTGATTCACCAAGGAACAGACCTTATTCCATCTGATTTTATCGCAGCTAAAAATTGTCAGCACAGCCTCCGAGATCACCATCCTATCCTTATGGCCAATTTCATCGCGCAAACAGAGGCACTGATGAAAGGAAAGTCACGCACAGAGGTGGAGATCGAAATGAGACAAGCTGGGATTTCAGAAAACGAAGTGGATAAAATAGCTCCTTACAGAGTATTTGAGGGCAATCGACCTACCAACAGTATCGTACTTGACGAGGTCAACCCCTACCACTTGGGGCAACTGGTTGCTGCCTACGAGCATAAAATATTCATCCAAGGTTTTATTTGGAATATCTTCTCCTATGACCAGTGGGGAGTTGAACTTGGAAAAGTACTCGCCAAGACTGTTTTTAATGAGCTTAATGGCGGTCCTGCGCACGACCACGATAGTTCTACGCTAGCCTTAATAAATTACCTGAAAAAGTAACCTTGCCTGCTAAGAACGCCTCTAAAAGGTCTAACCGTTCATTCAACTGTTAGACCTTTTCTTTTGAAGAGTGGTTTACCAAAGATTCGACTGTGCCGGCTTGAATGCACTTTGTCCTATTTGATTCTGAAGGCTCATGGGTATAGACAACATAGGAACTAGGTTTATATTTAATTCATGATGGGGCAAAAAAACCGGTCGTTTCCAACCGGTTTTTTAAAATTAATCACAACAGTTAAACTGTCATTATATCCTGTTCTTTCTTAGCAAACATAGCATCACATTTTGCGATGTATTCATCTGTAGTTTTCTGAATAAGTGCCTCACTATCCTTTTGCAAATCTTCACTTAAACCATCATTTCCAAGTTTTTTCAACTCATCCATTGCTGTTTTACGTGCTGCGCGAACACCCACTTTAGCATTCTCAGTTTCACTCTTTGCAAGTTTCGCTAAATCTCTTCTCCGTTCCTCTGTCAATGGCGGCACAGAGATGATTACACTCTCCCCATTGTTCATTGGGTTAAAGCCAAGTCCAGCATTCATAATAGCCTTTTCAATATCCGGAATTATTTGCTTTTCCCATGCCTGAATACTTATGGTTCTCGCATCAGGGGTGTTAATGTTACTGACTTGCCCTAACGGTGTAGGAGAGCCGTAGTATTCCACCATAATACCTTCAAGCATAGTAGGATTCGCACGACCCGCACGAATCTTTACCAATGCCTTTTCCATGTGGGAAATGGCTTTATTCATATCCTCCTTAGTAGAGTCATAAACAAATTCTAATTCTTCTTCCATCATTAATTAGTTCTTAATTCTTTACAAGAGTCCCTACACCAACCGTTCCATGAATCACCTTCATTAGATTTCCAGAAGTATTCATATCAAACACAACAATTGGTAAATCATTCTCCTTACTCAAGGTAAATGCAGTCATGTCCATTACATTAAGACCCTTGTCATACACTTCCTTGAAACTCAGTTGAGCAAACTTAGTAGCTGTAGCATCTTTTTCAGGATCAGCAGAATAAATTCCATCTACCCTGGTTCCTTTTAAAATAACATCTGCCTCTATTTCAATTGCACGTAGCGCAGCTCCTGTATCCGTAGTGAAATACGGATTACCCGTCCCACCAGAAAAAATAACTACTCGACCTTTTTCTAAATGGCGAATGGCGCGACGGCGAATAAACGGCTCCGCTACTTTGTCCATCTCTATGGCACTTTGTAATCTTGTTTTCACACCTGCAATTTCCAACGCACCTTGTAAGGCTAGGCCATTAATAACAGTCGCTAACATTCCCATGTGATCTGCTTGTACACGGTCCATGCCTTGCGAAGCGCCGCTGATGCCACGAAAGATATTTCCACCCCCTATGACGATGCCTACCTGAACACCCGATTCTGCTACAGCTTTAATCTCTTCTGCATATTCGGCTATTCTTTTTGGATCTATACCGAATTCACGGTCTCCCATGAGGGCTTCGCCACTCAATTTTAGCAGCACACGGTTGTATTTCATATCAAGTGGGTTTGAAGGCAAATATAACTCAACTCCCTAGGAAACCCAACGGACCTAATGCGAGTTTTACATTCATTCCAACATATGAGCATAAAAAAGGGCCGCACTCACCACGAAGGTGAATACGGCCTTTATATAACATAAGCGTTTATTACAAAGAAACGCGCTTAAAGTCTACTACTTCCAAACCAGCTTGAACGCTAAGTAAGTATTTAGCAACACTCATTTTGTTGTCTTTGATAAAGTCTTGATCAACAAGTGTATTCTCCTTAAAGAATTTATTTAATCGACCATTTGCGATTTTGTCTAGCATCTCTTCTGGCTTGCCTTCTTGGCGTGCCAAATCCTTACCAACCTCTAGTTCACGATCGATAACGTCTTGCGTTACAGAAGTGCGATTCAAAGCCACCGGATTCATAGCCGCTGCTTGCATCGCAATATTACGACCAGCCTCTAGAGCTTCAGCAGACAACCCAACCAACGTAGCAATTTTGTTACCATTGTGGATGTAAGAACCTACAAAGGGGGCACTGACTACCGCCAATTCTGCAACCTCAATTTTCTCTCCTATCACACCTGTTTGCTCCTGTAGTTTTTCTGCAACTGTCATGCCCGCTTCAAATTCTACAGAGAGAAATTCTTCCACAGAGGAGACACCCGTTGACATCGCCAAGTCCGTCATTTTGTTTGCCAATGCAACAAATACATCGTTGATTGCAACGAAGTCAGTCTCGCAAGACAGCTTCACAATAACACCCTTGTTTGAACCGTTTGTCTTAGCGATAACAGCGCCTTCGTTTGCCTCGCGATCCGCACGCTTAGCAGCTACTTTTTGACCCTTTTTTCTAAGGACATCAACAGCAGCTTCGAAGTTGCCTTCAGCTTCAACTAGAGCTTTCTTGCAGTCCATCATGCCAGCTCCAGTTTGTTTTCTGAGTTGGTTTACTTCCGCAGCAGTAATCTTTGCCATGATATTGAAAATTAAAAGTTTGATTAAAAATGAAAAAAGAGCCGTAAAGTTGTCCTTACGGCTCTTTAAATAAAGAATCTATTCTATTGACAAGGTGCTCAGATTAAACCTGAGCAGCCTTCTTGTCTATTTTAGCTTGTTCCGCAGAAGCTTTATCACTCTTGCGTTGAGACAAACCTAGTTTGACACCATCAGTCACACGCTCCATAATAGCAGCGATTGACTTAGAAGCATCATCATTACCTGGGATAGCATAATCTACACGACGTGGATCAGAATTGGTATCAACCATACCGAAAGTAGGAATGCCTAATTTGATAGCTTCGTCTACAGCAATATTCTCACGCTTGATATCAATGATAAAAAGAGCCGCTGGTAATCGATTCATGTCAGCAACAGAACCAAAATCTCTTTCAAGTTTTGCACGTTGACGGTCTACTTGAAGACGCTCTCTTTTAGAAAGAGTTTCAAATGTTCCGTTTTCTTTCATCTTGTCGATGGTCTGCATCTTCTTGATGGCCTTACGGATAGTTACGAAGTTGGTTAACATACCCCCTGGCCAACGCTCAGTTACATAAGGCATGTTTGCGTCCCCAGCATATTTAGCTACGATATCCTTCGCTTGCTTTTTAGTTGCAACGAAAAGAATTTTTCGTCCTGAAGCTGCAATTTTATTTAAAGCTTCAGAAGCCTCTGCAATTTTCGCCTCAGTCTTGTGAAGATCGATAACGTGAATCCCATTGCGCTCCATAAAAATATATGGTGCCATGTTCGGGTTCCACTTACGGGTAAGGTGTCCAAAGTGAACACCTGCATCCATGAGTTTTTTAATGTTTTCTGTTACTGCCATTTTTTTGAGTTTACTTTCCTAGTAAGCAATAAACCAGTAGCCTTTTTTGAAGAGTCTGGTCCATTTGGATACTAAATCTCGATTAACGTTTAGAGAACTGGAATTTCTTACGTGCTTTCTTCTGACCGAATTTCTTACGCTCAACCATACGGGGGTCACGAGTAAGTAGTCCAGCAGGCTTCAATACTGTACGATTCTCGACATCAATCTCAGAGAGAATACGAGATACACCTAAGCGGATCGCCTCAGCTTGACCTGTAATACCACCACCAAAAACGTTTACTTTAACGTCGTAGGTACCGGTAGTTTCAGTCAAGGCGAAAGGCTGCTCTAGCTTGTAGTGCAACGGGCCAGTGTTGAAGTAGTCCTTGTAGTCCTTGCCATTAACAGTGATGCTACCAGCACCCTCGTCCATGTAAACACGAGCTACAGAAGTTTTACGTCTTCCAATTGCGTGAAACTTTGCCATTTATTATTGTTATTTGAATTCGTTAATGTTGAAGACCGTCGGCTTCTGGGCTTCATTCTTGTGATCAGGACCTGCATAAACATGCAAGTTTCTGAATAAGTCAGCGCCCAAACGGTTTTTGGGAAGCATTCCCTTCACCGCTTTTTCCAAGACACGTTCTGGAAACTTTGCCATTAAATTTTCAGGGTTTGTAGTACGCTGACCACTAGGATAACCCGTGTGCCAGATGTACTTCTTCTCTGTCATTTTATTACCACCCAAAACAACCTTGTCTGCGTTTACGATAATAACGTTATCGCCACAGTCAACGTGAGGAGTATAATTAGGCTTGCGCTTACCTCTAAGAAGTAATGCTACTTTCGAAGCGAAGCGACCTAAGGTCTGGCCTTCTGCATCTACTACTACCCAGTTTTTGTCAACTGTTGCCGCGTTGGCTGAAACTGTTTTGTAACTTAATGTATTCACCGCTAATGCGTTTTATATGTTTAAAGTGTTGCTTGCACAATCCCCAAAAAGGGCTGCGAAAATACACCTTTATTTACCTAACAACCAAAAATCTATGAACAAATTCTGTACATATTCCTTTGATCATTTTTTTTATGTTGCTGATTTGCTTAGAAAGCCCGAAATTGCGCAGCATGCGAAAATACATAAGATTCTCTTTACTTACGGCATTTGCCTTATTAACAGTTAGTTCGTTTGGTCAAAAGTGTGGTCACGACCAACTTGAGCAAGAAGTAAAACGTCTTTTTCCGAACTATGAGTCGGCAGAAAATGAATTTATTCAGTCGATTAATTTCGATTCGGATGTGAAAACTGAAGGCATTGTTTATCAAATTCCTGTTGTTGTTCACATCATATATGATGCACAAGGAGACAATATCTCTGACAAACAAGTCAAGGATGCTATTGACGTAATCAACGAAGATTTTCGACGTTTAAATGCCGATACTTCAGATACCCGTGCGGTGTTTACAGGTGTTGCTGCTGATACGGAAATTGAATTCCAGTTGGCAAAACTTGATCCACAAGGGAATTGCACCACTGGAATCACTCGATCTCAAAGCGCTTTAGCTACGAACGCAAGTAATAACGTAAAGGGAATCGTAAGTTGGCCAAATTCCAAATACCTAAACATTTGGGTAGTTAATAGTATTGATTTAGGAGGCTCGGCAAGTGGAACAGTATTAGGCTACGCTTACAAGCCAAACCCAGGGCAAAGCACCACCTACGATGGAATTGTGATTCGTCATGACCGCATGGGCAGAATTGGCACAGGTAATAGTAGGGGACGAACATTAACTCACGAGGCCGGACACTACTTAGGGTTAGACCATCCTTTCAAAGGAGGTTGTTTTTCAGGTGATAATTGTGCTGATACACCACCCGTGTTAGAAGCAAGTTTTGGATGTCCGTTAACCGCAAACACGTGTTCAAATGACTTCCCTAATCTTGTAGACCAAATTGAAAACTATATGGATTATGCGGATGACAACTGTATGAACCTCTACACGGATGATCAAAAATCAATTATGCGCAATAGTTTAATGAGCAGCAACAGACGTGGCTATCTGGTCACCAGTACCAATCAATCTGTCACAGGAATTGCCGCAGGAACGGTTTTACCCTGCGCACCTGAAGCGAATTTTAACGCCGCGCAATCTGTATTCTGTGCAGGTACTACAGTGCAATTCTTTGACAAGAGTACCTCAGGCAATCCAACGTCATGGTCTTGGAACTTCCCAGGTGGTTCTCCATCAGTTTCTACCCTAGAAAACCCAATTATAAGCTACAGCAACCCTGGGAACTTTAATGTATCGCTTGAAGTGACTAATGGAATTGGTACTAGCACGCTACTGCAAGACGGTTACGTCAGTGTACGCTCCAACAACAACGGTATGTGGATGAATGGTTTCAATTCTGGTTTTGAATTCAATGCTGTACCTAACAGTACGTGGCATGTTGAAAATCCAGATGGAGATGCCATTCGATGGAAACGCAATAACCTCAACTTCTATGAAGGTGCCTATTGTGTGAAGTTAGACAACTATAATAATGACGCTGATAATTCAGATGCACTAATCACTGATAAAATTGTAGTCGATAGAGCGCAGTCCATGAACTTCAGTTTTAAGTATGCCGTGGCCAGTAAGCCTGGATTTGCCTCTGATAGAATTGTGGTAAGTGTTAGTCAAGACTGCGGAAGTTCTTGGCAAAGTGCAAGAACGCTCATTGGACCGTTATTGTATGCTACTACGAACAAGGCTAATCCGTGGAATCCGACTTCCGTAAATAATTGGCGCAGCAGCACCATAAGCTTGAATGATTTTATAGGAAATGATCCGATAATGATCAAACTAGACTTCATTAGCGGTGGCGGAAACAATGCCTTCCTAGACGATTTTGAGTTGTCTGTCACCTTAGACCATGAGGAACTTTCTGCGCAGGATATTTCAATATACCCAAACCCGTCACAAGGAAATTTCCAAGTACGAGGACTCCCTACAGGTACCGCTTATAACATTATCAGTATGGACGGTAGGTCTGTGAAAAGAGGAATCATTCCTACTTCAAGCAGCATAGAGCTACATGCAGCAGCCGGCTATTATCTTTTCCAAGCAGGTAATGTTCGAAAACCTATTGTGATACAATAACATCCTAAACGTGAATGATACCTTCATAAGGTGAGATGCTTGAATTAAAAAAATCCCTCGCGAGTGCAGCTCACGGGGGATTTTTTTTGACTTTAAACTTAGTTGCCAAGCGGCACCATAACGTCCACGGGGTGCTCTTTTAAATACTCTAGTAAGGCATTGTAATCCTTCTCTAGGAACTCGTTTACGGAGTCTACCGCTTCCTTAGTACGCTGCTCAAGCTGGTCATAAAGCGCAAGTTCATTGCTGCCCCATGTGCGCTGAGAGCCCAGCAACTGCCAGAGAGAAGAACCCCACGTGCTTGACCAGGTTTCCGGCTGCTCAAAATATCCTTTGACCTCCTTTTCACCAAAAATACCAAGACGCACTTTTTCTAGCGCTTTTGCGGTTACTTTAACCGTGTCGTGCAGTGTACTATCCGCCTTGAAAGCGTCGTTCTTTAATAGTTTTTGAAGACGCTCCATGTTGTTATTAGCTTGAGCTAAATCTTGAACAGCACTGTCTAGAACCGCCTCAATAGCTTCGATATCGTGGTATGCGTTCTTGCGACTCTCTAAATCCTTCGCCGTCACCCACGACTTCATCCTAAAGTCTTGTTTCACTGTTAATTGTTGGGTTGCTGTATTTCCGTTCCAGTTCATGGTGACCACGTAAATACCTGGCAGCACTTGAGCCCCTCTTGCATCGTTTTGCTGCTCCTTATCTTCACGAACCTTAAACTGTGGATATCTAGTGCCCTTTTCAGACATCGACCAGCGCCAATTATTGAGTCCTTGGGACACCTTAACATATTGGGTATAGATGGTATCCCCTAAATTATTCTGATAGTCTACCCGCATTTTGTCCTTGTTGTCCTTTTCAACTTTCGGTAAATATGCGGTCATGCGGGCACCAAAGCGTCTATTTTCTCCACGGAACGTAGCACTCGCGGCAAACCTTACTCCAGGACTTTGCTTGCGTTCCCATTGGTAAGCTGTAGGAGTCTCAAAAAACAAAGGCTCCTTAAAAGACTGAGAAGACGCTAATGCCCGCAGCGGTTCTATATCATCAAATACCCAGGCGCCGCGGCCGAATGTACCTAACACCAGGTCTTTTTCACGCGCTTGAAACGCCATATCTCGAACTTGTACGGTTGGCATGTTTTTCGTCCATTTCTGAAAATTCACTCCACCATCTATAGAGAGGTATAAGCCATATTCTGCTCCTACGAAAATAAGGTTGGGTTGAACTGGATCTTGCAGTACACTCAGTACAGGGCCGAATACATCACTATCGTCTACCACCCTGGTGACCTTCTTTCCATAGCCCTCAATTTTGTAGAGGTAAGCACTCCAATGGTTTCTTCGATAATCATTTACAACTACCCAAGCAGATCCCGCATCATACTCTGAAGCGCGAATTTGAGGGATCCATGCGCCCTCAGGAAGTCCTTTAAGTTTGCTGCTTAAATCAATCCACTTTTCACCAGCCGTAGTGGTGACAAAAAGTTTTCCGTCATCCGAGCCCGTCCATACAACCTGGTCGTTCAACGGACTAGGTGCAATGGCCAAAAGGCACGTATGGTTCTCAGCGCCAGTAACGTCATGGGTCAGGCCACCACTTTCTAATTGCTTCTGTTTTTCAGGGTCATTGGTGGTGAGATCCGTACTTATAATGGTCCAATTCTTTCCATTATCCGAACTCTTATGCACATACTGCGATCCAAAGTAAAGTCCCTCCTCTGGATGGGAAGGGTCAAGAGCGATGGGTGCATTCCAATGGAAACGAAGCTTTTCTCCTTCTGGGTGAACCGGTTTTATCAACTCATTGTAACCGGTTTCCATATTAACAAGCGCTACATTTCCTTCTTGACTTTGGGCATACGCTGCGTCTGTGCGTCCAGGAATGGGCACCACATCGAAACCGTCACCGAAGAACAACTCGCTCCACTCTTCATTGCGAATACCATCCACCGTGAGACTATATGCGGGTCCTTTCCATGAGCCATTGTCTTGCATTCCTCCGTAAACGTTATAAGGCGTCTGGTCATCAACATTAATATGATAAAATTGTGCTAAGGGAAGATTCTCAACAAAATACCACGTTTCTCCATAGTCATACGAAATATTCATTCCCCCATCATTCCCCTCAATGAGGTGGGCAGGGCTAATCGGATCAATCCACATTGCGTGGTGGTCTGGGTGAACTTTACTGTATGGCGTTATGGTCTTCCATGTTTTGCCTCCGTCATCACTACGCGTTACATAAGTCCATAAACTATAGATGCGATCCTCATTTTTTGGATCCACCCTCAAGTCTGCATAGTAGAATGGTCTATTTCCGGACTGCTCATTTTCTGTGACCTTGAACCAATTACTTCCCCCATTCTTGCTTTTATAAAGACCGTTTTTTTCTCCGGTCTCCACCAACGCATAAACCACTTCAGAATTAGAAGGTGCAATGGCCAGTCCAATTCTTCCTAAATCACCTTTAGGCAAGCCGTCTTGATCCGTAAGCTTTTTCCAATGCTCACCACCATCATAAGTGATGTATAGCCCACTAGAAGCTCCACCGCTTTGAAAGAACCACGGCCACCGGCGGTACTCCCACATCGCTGCAATCAATTTTTTAGGATTGTTAGGATCCATTACCAGATCACCTGCTCCAGTTTTATCGTTGATATATAGACTCTTGTTCCAGTTTTTTCCACCATCAGTGGTTTTATAAACGCCACGCGGTCCTTCTCCCCAAGCCACGCCTGTAGCACCTACATAAACTTCCTCTGTGTTTTCCGGGTTGATGATGATTCTATGAATAGTACGTGTGTTTTCTAACCCCAACAGCTCCCAACTATCTCCACCATCATAACTTTTATACAGTCCATAACCACTGGTTTGCGAGTTCCTGGGGTTGCCTTCTCCTGTACCTAAGAATATAATATCAGGATGTTTTGGGTCTATCGCAATGGCTCCCACCGAAGCCACGGCCTCGTTCTCAAAGAGCGGCTCCCAAGTTTGACCGTTATTCTCACTACGCCATAAACCGCCACTGGCAGCACCGGCAAAAATGGTCGTTGGAATGTTAGGGTGAACAGCAATACAGGTGATCCTGCCACTCATTCCAGCGGGGCCAATATTCCTTGGCGCCAATTCCTCCATGACATACTCCAACGGTGTTTCCGGCTTTTCCTGTGACCACAACTGCACCGTTGCTACTAGTAAAATCGCGGTTAAAAATCCGCGTACAATTCTTTGATGTTTTCTCATATTTTAAATAACTGACCTTAGCAAAAGGCGGTTGATTGTTCTTAATTGTTCCTCCTATTCATCCAACAAGCAAACCCTAGTAATAGACTCAGTACCCCTTCACACCAATGGTATTGGCATTATGTTTGATGTTTGAACGATAGAATAAGTTATGCATTTATCGACTTACATTACCTCTACCTAAAAACCCCGTACAATGAAATATGTTTTACGTCTATCCTTGATCTGTGTATTTATTTGCTCAAGTGTATCTATGAGAGCACAGCATAGAGAAATTGGTGCCATGACCAACTCCGCCATGGGCATTATGTATGGACCCATGTTCGACATCCGCCCTATACTTAAATGGGGTCAAGATTTTAAATCCGTCCATAGGTTGCGAATAGATAGAACCTATATGAATTTTAACAATTACCAAGGAGTGGGTTATATGAACTTGAGTACTGGTATTTACTTAGGCCATGAATGGCGCAAAAGCATTAATGATAAGTTTTCCTTTGTTCATGGACCCGAGATAGGCACATTCTACTCTTTAGGGATAGACTACCTCAGTATATCACCAAGCACGCGCTACCTCTTCGGCGCGCTCTATCGCATCAACGAGCAGTTCATTATTTCCATAGAAACTCCCCTAAACTTCGCGATAAACTTCTCTAAATTTCAGGGTGTTTGGAACGGGAACTCTATGAGTGTTGGCATGTTTACAGAATCCAACCTTCTGACCCTATCTTACATCATAAAGCCGAAGAAATAGGCTCTACATTTGATAAGATCATATGCTAAGGAAAATCTTGATACTATGAAATCCGTTTTGCGCCTATTCTTCTTTTGTGCAGTTACCTGCTGGAGTATCACAGCTAATGGACAGAGTTTTAATTTTATTCATGATGGAATAAATAGAGAATATATATACTACGAGCCTGCAAGTTTATCTGTAAACGCTCCTTTAGTATTTGTAGCACACGGGTATTCAGGTTCAGCGCAAGATATTAGGAACTATTCTGGCATGAATGCAATTGCTGATCAGAATGACTTTGCAGTATGTTATCCGCAAGGTACCGTAGACAGCTCTGGTGATAATTTCTGGAATGTCGGTTATAGTTTTCATTCAGGAGTTACTGTTGATGATATTGGTTTCTTAGAATCACTGGCATCTTACTTACAAATAACATATCAACTTAGCTCGGCAAATACGTTCTTCACAGGAATGTCTAATGGAGGCGAAATGTGCTATTTATTAGCCTTTGATGGATCAAATGTTTTCAAAGCATTTGCTCCAGTAGCCGGAACCGTTTTTCCAAATGGAGTAATTGATAATCTCTTTTTATCCAACTTATCTATTCCTTTCTTCATAACTCACGGTGATAATGACAATACAACACTTTACTCTGGTGATCAAAATGATACATTCTGGGGGCCATATTTATCAGTCGATACTCTGGTTGATTTTTGGGTAAATGTAAATTCTCTAACAGATTTAGTTGTTGATACATTTCCTAACATCAATAACAATAATAAAATAACCATTAGCCATAAATACAGCTCCAGTCTTGTAGATAAAGAAGTATGGCTATACACTCATCAAAGTGGTCATAGCTGGGGAGATGATGGAGATATGGTGATTGAACAGGAGATATGGGATTTTTTTACCAAGATGTCCTTAAATATTTCAGCTGTTATTACTGAGCCCTATCCAAAAAGAACTCTAATTAATGTTGTGGATGTATTAGGGAGACCATCAACTAATAAAAAGAATACTGTTTTATTATACATCTATGATGATGGATCCGTGGAAAAGAGAATTATTCTTTAATAATTCACATGGTGGCCTCGGCGAAATAAAAAAGGGGCAGCACTACTGTGCTGCCCCTTTTTTTGAACTAAAGATGTGCGGTTATTTTCCGAGCATCGCGTTTTTTAATTTTTCATCAGCCGGTTTGCCACCTAGCCAAATAGCAAATAAAGCTTGCTTAAACTCAAGTCCTGTGAAAGTCCCGCGCTTTTCACCATTCTTAGAAAGGTGTACACCTTCGCCTGCAACATAGTTAAGGGCTATTTCATCACCTTTCACGAATTCATCGCTTAGATAGGTCTTGAAGTTCTCGATGTCAGCAGATGTATGTTTACCCGCAGTAGCATTTGCAAACCCTTCTTCCAATGACTCGATAAAGAGATCGCGAGAAACGATGGCAGAGTTAATGACAATACGAATTCCCATATTCTCATCAGCCATGACCACTTGATCTGGGTCACTGGTCTTATTCTCTAGATACAAGGCGCCTACATAAAGGTCCAACACCCAATATTTTACACGCATTCCACCACCATTCAATGCAGCTTCTGCATTTCCGATAGTTACGGTGTTAGGAAAATCCATCCCTTGTATTTCGGTCGTTTGTGCTTCTACTGAGAAACAAGCTGTGATCATCAACGTGATCATAAATGATTTTAATGCTTTCATAGTTTTGTCTGAATGAGTTTATAGCTTCTAAATTAAGGTGAATTTTAAAGTTTTCTTCAGTTTTCGGAGTAAATTACCTGTTTCAATTCGCTTATTGCTAACGATTAGTATATAAAGTGTAGCATCCCGAAGGGTGCTATGATTTTATATACAGTGTTAGCTGTTTTTATTTTTTTAAAATGTGAGTAAGTGACCTGGTTTTGAAGTCATCTTCGTGATTGGAGGTGCAAATTGAGTCAATGTGATACCTTTTACGGCTGCTTTATACTCTCCAATAGTTGGTGTTCTTCCTAAAATAGCAGAAAGTACAACGACTGGTGTGGAAGCTAATAAAGACTCTCCTTTTTTACGATCCGTATCTTTTACAACACGACCTTGAAATAAACGCGTTGAAGTTGCCATTACGGTATCTCCATTTTCCGCTTTTTCTTGGTTACCCATACAAAGGTTACAACCAGGACGCTCTAAATATAAAATATTATCATACTCTAATCGTGCTGTAGGTTTAGGCATATTATCGTCAAATTCAAATCCAGAATACTTTTGAAGCACTTCCCAATCTCCTTCTTCTTTTAACTCATCAATAATATTGTAAGTAGGGGCTGTAAGTACTAATGGTGCTTTAAATACAACTTCACCATGAAGTTCTTCAAGGTTTTTAAGCATTTTAGAAACAATTTTAATATCTCCTTTATGAACCATACAAGATCCTACAAAACCTAAATCTATGTGTTTTTTACCTTCATAAAAAGATAATTCTCTAATTGTATCGTGAGTGTAACGCTTAGAAACATCTTCATTATGTACATCTGGATCCGCAATCATTGGCTCGTCTATGATATCTAAATTTACTTCAAATTCAGCGTGATATTTTGCATTATCATCTGGTGTTAATGGCGGTTTTTCACCAGTTTCTATTTCTTTAATTCGCTTATTAGCCAAGTCTATTAAACCTTGTAATACTTGTGGCTCATTGTCCATTTCCTTATCAATCATAATTTGGATACGACTTTTCGCTATTTCCAATGACTGAATTAAAGTTTCTGGTTCTGAAATACAAATAGATGCTTTCGCTTTCATTTCCGCAGTCCAATCTGTAAATGTAAATGCTTGATCAGCAAGAAGTGTACCTATGTGTACTTCAATAATTCTACTTTGAAAAACGTTTTCTCCACCAAATTTCTTTAACATCTGTGATTGTGTAGCGTGTACAACATCACGGAAATCCATATGAGGTTTCATTTCTCCTTTAAAAGTCACTTTAACAGATTCTGGAATTGGCATAGAAGCTTCTCCTGTTGCTAATGCTAATGCAACGGTACCTGAATCGGCACCAAAAGCAACTCCTTTAGACATTCTTGTATGTGAATCTCCTCCAATAATAATTGCCCAATCGTCAACAGTAAGGTCATTTAAAACCTTATGTATAACATCGGTCATTGGTTTGTATTTATGATCTGGATGACGTGCGGTAATTAAACCGAAGTCATTCATAAACTTCATCAAACGAGGAATATTTTCTTTCGATTTATCATCCCAAACAGAAGCAGTATGACATCCAGATTGGTAACCACCATCAACAATAGGTGAAATTACTTTAGCTGCCATCATTTCTAATTCTTGAGAAGTCATTAAACCAGTAGTATCTTGCGATCCTACAATATTTACTTCAACACGAACATAAGAGCCTGCGTGTAAAGTAGCACCCGAAGTTCCTACAGCATTCTTGTTAAATATTTTTTCAACTGCTGTTAATCCTTGTCCTTTATGAGAAATCTCTTGTGAAGGAGCAAAAACTTTAAGAACTGGCACACCTAATGTGTTTGCAGCAAATGTTTGTAATTTCTTACCGAATACAATAGCGTAAGAACCTCCAGCTTTCATAAACTCCATTTTTTGAGGAGTATACGCAGAAGAAATGTCCATTAATTCCTTATCGCCGTTGTATAATTTTTTCTCTTTAGTATTTATTGTTAAAACAGTACCTGTATCAACAGAGTATAATTGTTTCAATATAGCGTCACCATCTTCATCAACGATTAGTTTATCGTCTGCATCATAGGTTTTAACCCAGTTTTTAAGATCTAAACCAATACCACCAGTTACACCAACTGTCGTTAAGAATATTGGAGATATACCATTTGTACCGGCAATAACTGGTGCAATATTTATAAAAGGCACATATTTACTAGCTTTTTTGCCAATCCATAAAGCAACGTTATTTACACCTGACATTCTTGAAGAACCAACTCCCATTGTTCCTTTTTCAGCCAATAACATCACACGCTTATCAGGGTGTTGTGCTTGCAAAGCTAAAAGTTCTTTTTGTTGTTCTTTATTATGCTCAAACATACATTGTCCGTGTAATTCTCTATCGGAACGAGAGTGTGCATCACCACCTGGAGAAAGTAAATCTGTAGAAATATCACCAATACCGGCAACAAATGTTACAATTTTAACTTCTTCTTCTAATTCAGGTAATTTTGTAAAAAACTCTGCTTCAGCGTAACTCTTTAATAATTCAGTAGCAAGATCAAATCCGTTTTCATGGGCTACTTTAATACGCTCCATATCTGCTTCGTATAAGAAAACTTGAGTTTTCATTACTTCACTAGCTTTTTTAGCGATACTTTCGTTACTACCTAAGACAAGGTCTAATAACACATCGATAGATGGTCCACCTTTCATGTGTGACAATTGCTCAAAAGCGAATTCTGGTGAAATTTCTTTTACCGTTTCAAGTCCAAGAATAATATGTTTTAAGTAATCTGCTTTTCCACGAGCTGCATTAGTAGTACCTGGTAATACATTGTATATAAAGAAATCTAATGACTCAGCTCTATGCTCATTACTTCCATCCTTAATTTGATCAATAAGAACTTTTAACAATTCTGCGCTATCAACTGGTTTTGGATGAAGCCCTTGTCCTTTTCTTTTTTCAATTTCTTCTAGGTACTCACTATATATACTCATATTTTTTTTCAAGTGACCAAAGTTAAAAAATAAACTTCTATAATGAGTTTTAAGGGGTAAGGATAACCGGTTGTTTCTGCTACTCCACCGTTACGGATTTCGCCAAGTTTCTTGGTCGATCCACGTCACAGCCTCTCATGACCGCAATGAAGTAGCTTAATAGCTGTAATGGGACCACGGTCAAAAGAGGAGTTAACGCCTCTAGTGTTTCAGGGATTTCGATCACATGATCAGCTGCGTTACGTATTTCTGTATCGCCTTTCGTGACAACAGCTATGACTTTCCCGCTTCTCGCCTTTACCTCCTGGACGTTACTTACTAGCTTCTCGTAATGTCCGTTGTTAGGCGCAACCACAAACACCGGCATGTTTTCATCTATCAATGCGATTGGCCCGTGCTTCATCTCTGCTGCAGGATAACCTTCCGCATGGATATAAGAAATCTCTTTTAGCTTCAGTGCACCTTCTAGGGCGATAGGGAAGTTCACTCCTCTACCTAGGTATAAGGCATTCGTTGCGTCTTTGTATTGAGTAGCTATATCCTCTATCAAATCAATAGACTCAAGAACAGTCTCGATTTTTTTAGGGATCACACTGAGTTCTCTTAAAAGCGCACGATATTCCGAAGTAGAAAATTCACCTCTAATCTTACCGAGCTCAAGCGCCATCATGGTGAGCACTGTGATTTGAGATGTGAACGCCTTAGTTGATGCTACGCCTATCTCAGGACCAGCATGTGTATAGGCACCGGCATGGGCTTCTCGTGAGATGGTGGAGCCAGGAACATTACATATTCCAAAAACTAAGGCCCCAGCCTTTTTAGCCATTTTAATTGCTGCTAAAGTATCTGCGGTTTCTCCACTTTGAGAAATGGCGATAATGATGTCGTTTTTACGAATAATCGGATTCCTATACCGGAACTCTGATCCATACTCTACCTCCACAGGGACACGTGCAAATTCTTCGAATAAGTATTCCGCCACCAGAGCACTGTGCCAGGAGGTTCCACATGCCGTAATTATGATTCTATCTGCCGTACGGAACCTATCAGAATACTCCTCAAGGCCAGACATTTTAATCATGCCTTTATCCGCTAACAATCGACCACGAAAAGTGTCATAGATCGCTCTAGGTTGCTCATAGATCTCCTTCATCATGAAGTAGTCATAACCTCCTTTTTCTATGCTTTCAAGATCCATTTCTAGCTGGTGGATTTTTCCATCAACCTCTTTATTTGTATCAATCAGACGGATGTCAAGATCTTCAGTAGCTGAAACGGATGCCATCTCTCCATCTTCTAGATAAATAACTTCTTTCGTGTACTCTAGGAATGGTGTAGCGTCAGAGCCAATAAATTTTTCATTCACACCAAGACCTATCACAAGCGGTGATCCTAGTTTAGCAACAACAATATCCTCCGGATAACTCTTATCATAAATACAAATTGCGTAGGCACCTACGACTTGTGTTAAGGCTAGACGTACAGCTTTTCTCAGCTCACAGGACTCTTGTTCTTGAACGTATTGTATCAAGTTTACTAGAATTTCGGTATCGGTTTCACTTTGAAACGTATACCCTTTGTCTAGTAATAATTTTTTTAAGGATTGATAATTTTCTATGATGCCGTTGTGCACAAGCACCAAGTTTCCTGAGTTAGAAAGATGAGGGTGTGAATTTTCATCCGATGGCTCACCATGAGTAGCCCAACGAGTATGCGCAATTCCCGATGATCCAGAAGTGTCATGTTCGAGTGCATGATCTTCCATTTCTTTAACCATGCCTTGTTTTTTAAACAAGGTGATTTCTCCATTTTGAGAAAGGGCAACGCCCGAACTATCATAGCCTCTATATTCAAGACGCTTAAGACCGTTAACTAGAATTGGGAAGGCTTTACGATCGCCGACATATCCAACAATTCCGCACATAGGCAGTAGGTTTTTTGATTTGGTCCTGCTAAAGTAATGTTTTACCTATTCCGATTTCGTGTAGTACACATTAAATTCGGCTGGTATTACAGGATGGAGACCTCCACCTAAAACCACTCTATGCAGGTTTGCATTTGCTCCAGAAGGCGCGATTATCACCGGTAGAATCTCTTCTTTGGTATTCACAAAGTCATGTACCATTCTCGTTACATTAAACCTGTACTTATAGGATCTAATATCCGCACGAGTAACAGAACCACCAACGTTAGACAAGTCGGAGGAATAGTCCTTAATAAGCTGTTGAGTGCTGTCACTATCTTGGACAAGTAAAAGAGTACCTGGTAATGTATATGGACTCGCTGTGCCTTGAACCACATTAAAGTTTAACTCCGCTCTATTAATTGAATATCCTTTTCCGATGAGTGTGTCTAATCCGGGGAAGACCAACATGGTGCGTGCACCACTTCCACCTTGAATGTAAGTGATTACCTCACCGTTGAGTGTGTCCATCATTTCGAGATCGAAATCAGCACCGGAAAAATCGTGGGAGAAGGAGTTAAAACTACCTACGGGGTCTCCAAAGTTTTGACCAAAAGTCAAATTAAATACCTTAGGTACGGTGTCCTCAGTTCCTGTATGGTAATACAACTCTATAATAGATCCGGGTGCGCTCAAGTCAAGATAACATGCTGCGGAAGAACCTGGGCCTATGTCCTTGAAATGTAAACCAGCAACTTCCTCAACAAAATCTAAATTGTCAGCTAGGTAAGCTTCTCCTGTAATAGCCGCGTCAAATATTTCGGTTTGAAAATAGGAAGGGTCTAAATCAAAAGCTAAATAACCCACTAGTGTATCCACCCCATTATATACCGTATCTGAGGGTGCCACTTTCAAAACGGTATCTACGAGAGCTGATCCAATATTCACAGCATGGTTAGAGTAGTAAGGGAGGGTGTCTACAAGTGGTGTTAAAAGTGGTGAAACTTCCAGGCGAATATTTTCTCCAGTTACCCCATAATAACCAACATATCCGATTCTCACTTTAACGGAGTCACAGACTGTTCCTGGGCCAAAATCTGGTGAAGTTTTTGAGAGAAGAATTCTCGTGGTAAACGAAGAGTTAACGGCTCCGAATATAGGGTCGTTAAGATTCCCCAAAACAACTCGAGCAGGACTTTTAGTGGAAATACTATCCCAAGTCGTTGTGTAGCTAACCACAGGAAAGGATAGTTTCTCTCCCAATTCAGGGCGGTTATCACTAAACTTTCCAGATCCTATTTCACCGTTGCTTTGCTCACATGAAATAAATAAAACTGCCACTAAACAAGCAACAGTAAAAACTCTTATCAGGTTATTCAACGTCGGATTCAACAAGTAGGGATTCATAAATTTTAATGGCATCTTCGGGTTGTGTTGCAAATCCCTTGCCATCAATAAGCGTTATGCTGTTTTCTTCGCAATACTTTGCGACAGCGTCTGTATTCTCTTCACCTAAAATAACTACATCTGAGTATTTGGCGGCCAACATTTGAAGATCTTCACAGGTAGGTGCCTCTAAACCCTCTGTTAATGATGGGTCAATTTCGTCAAACTCCATTCCGGCCTTTAGGTTAGGTCCTAAACCACCTTCAAAGCCATTGTCATAGGCAGAGAATACTATTTTAGCATCCTTGAAAATAGGGTTATCTGCTTGAAATAATTTCAAATACATGGGTACCAGTGAAGACATCCATCCGTGAACGTGAATGATATCTGGTTTCCAACCTAGTTTCTCAACCGTGTCAATAGCCCCTTTAGAGAAGAATAGTGTCCGCTCATCGTTGTCCTCAAACTGAGCACCTTCAGCATCCGTATAGGTGAACTTACGCTTGAAAAATTCTTCGTTATCTATAAAATATACCTGCATTCTAGCGCCAGGAACAGACGCAACTTTAATAATCAACGGCAAGTCCATATCGTTAATAACGACATTCATTCCACTCAGGCGTATCACCTCGTGAAGCTGGTGACGTCGTTCATTGATAACGCCAAACCTTGGCATAAAAACTCTTACCTGGTGGCCGCTGTCATTTGTCTTCTTCGCTAGTGCCAAAGTGGTACTAGAGATGGTGTTTTCTGGCAGGTAGGGGTGAATTTCCTGTGAAATGAATAGAACTCTCTTGCTTTCCATAATTCGGAGCAGTTTTTAAAACTAGATGCAAAGATACTTTTTCTCTGAGTTATATCAAAGAATAGCCTAATTTTGAAAGCCTTTTAAGTGTTTTATGACCATTTTAAGAAACCTTTCTGAACTCAATGAGTGGCGAGCGCAGTACAGCGGCCATACTATAGGATTCGTTCCAACCATGGGCGCTCTGCATAAAGGTCACTTTAGTTTAGTACAAGAGAGCATGAAACATACGGATCTCACGATTGTGAGCATCTATGTAAATCCAACTCAATTTAATAACCCCGAAGATCTTCTAAAGTATCCCAATACGTTAGAATCAGATCTAGAGGAATTGAACCAATTAAAGGTAAATGCAGTTTACCTTCCTACTTTAACAGACATCTATCCAGATGGACCCGTCTCTAGAATCTTTGATTTTGGATCCTTGGCGAAGTTCATGGAAGGTTTAGAACGCACAGGTCACTTTGAGGGGATGGCCACTGTAGTTACTAAGTTTTTTGAGCTTATTCAACCAGATTTTGCCTATTTCGGAGAGAAAGATTTTCAGCAATTGGCGATTATAACACAAGTAGTAGAGCAAGACGGTCTAGCTACGGTGATTGTTCCTGTAAAAACAGTACGAGAGGAAGATGGCATGGCTCTGAGCAGCAGAAATCTACGTCTTTTGGACACTCAAAGAACGGATGCCGGCAACATCAATAAAATCCTGAGAAATTGGATTTCTAAGAAAAACTTTTTATCATCAACACCTCAAAAATCATCAGCATTTTTAGCGAATGAGATCAGCCATTACGATAGCTTAACGGTTCACTATGTGACCTTTGCCAACAGTAAAAGTCTTGAGCCTATCACTTCATTTGAAGCGAGCACTCCTACCCGAATATTTGTAGCGGTTCAGTGCGGAAATGTCCGATTAATTGACAACTTTCCTCTTTTTTAATCTACTTTTAAGGAATGCAAATAGAGGTGGTAAAAAGTAAAATTCACAGAGTTTCGGTCACAGGTGCGGACCTAGATTACGTTGGATCCATCACGCTAGATGACAATCTCATGGAAGCCTCTGGTATCATTCCAGGGGAACGGGTTTACATCGTAAATGTGAACAATGGCGAACGCTTCGATACCTATTCCATTTCCGGTGGCAAAGGAACTGGCGCAGTAGTACTGAATGGTCCCGCAGCTAGAAAAGTTCAAAAAGGTGACATCATCATCATCATCGCCTATGCGAGCTTGACCCCTGAAGAAGCGCAAACATTTAAGCCAAGAATTATCTTTCCTAACGAAGTGACCAATCTCATTAGATGATGGGGCTTAACTCAAAAAAGGTGCTTCAATATGTACTCTTTTTGGGGATAGGCTTTGCTTTGTTGTACCTGACCTTTAAAAATGTAAATCCTACAGAACTTTGGGCCAACATCCAAAGCGTGGATGCCATGGGCTTATTAGTTGCTTTGGGCATAGGCTTTGTTGCCATCATCATTAGGGGTATAAGATGGGTTCAATTGCTACGTTCCTTAGGATACCACGTGACCCCGTTGCGCGCTATTTCTGCAGTTGCCTTTTCTTACCTGATCAATTTAGTTACTCCACGCGTAGGAGAGGTAGCGCGCTGTACTGCCTTGAACAAAACAGACCAGATTCCCATTGACAAGCTCTTTGGAACGGTAGTGCTTGAGCGTGTAGTAGATACACTGATGTTTGGATTGGTCGTTTTAATAACCTTCGTTACTCAAGCACCTGATTTGTTGCTTTTCTTAGAAGAAAGTGGCGCTTCACTTCCTGAGCTCAACGCCGGCTTTTTTATCATCGCTGGAATCCTGCTTTTTTTATTTGGTGTAGTACTTTTTCTAACCAAAAGCACTTGGTTAAACTGGCAGTTTACGAAAAAGATACTTGGATTTATTTCAGGAATTATAGAAGGCCTAAAAAGCATTCAAAAAGTAGATAATAAAGCGCTTTTCTGGACCTATAGTTTTGCCATTTGGGTATGCTATGTGGGAACCATCGTTGTTGGATTTAATATTGTCGAAGGACTAAGTGATCTAGGAATAGGCCAAGCCTTTTACGTAAGTGTCGCCGCTGCATTAGGCTTCGTTGTCCCTGTCCCCGGTGGACTTGGCGCTTACCATTATTTAGTCTCTAAAGCGCTTGTAGTATTAGGCTATACGGCGGAGCTAGGAACTGCATTTGCGACCATTATTCACAGCGGACAAAGTTTAATGTTCGTCATCACTGGTGCTGTAGGTATGGTTATTCTGTACTTTGCACAAAAGAAGTAAGTTCTCATGGCTAAAAGCAAAAGCATATTTGTCTGCACCAGTTGTGGTACCGAACATTCAAAATGGATGGGACAATGTCAAGGCTGCAAGGAGTGGAACACCCTCGTAGAGGAGACGCATACGAAGTCTAAGCCTGATCCTAGGGCCTGGAGCGGAGAAATTGGCGCTTCGAAACCCATGAAAATAGAGGAGGTACAGCATTCTTCTGTTCAACGCTACCCGATAAGAGATGAGGAGTTTTCTCGTGTTTTGGGTGGTGGAATTGTTCCTGGTTCGGTCATTTTATTAGGCGGTGAGCCCGGAATTGGGAAAAGTACTCTTTTGCTACAGATGGCTCTTCAATTTAGCGGTACCGTTGCTTATATATCAGGAGAAGAAAGTCCATCACAGATTAAACTAAGAGGTGAGCGTATCGGGAGAGCTGAAAGCGAGCTTTATTTACTGAGTGAAACGAAAACAGAAGCTATTTTCAATCATCTCAAAACCATGCGCCCGCATTTGGTGATCGTCGATTCCATTCAAACCTTACATGTACCTCATGTGGAGAGTACCCCAGGATCAGTTGCACAGATTAGAGAAAGCGCAGCCAGCTTTATTAGTTATGCCAAAGAAACGGGTACCCCAGTACTTCTTATTGGACACATTAACAAAGAGGGGAGCATCGCCGGGCCTAAAATTTTAGAGCACATGGTAGATGTTGTTTTACAATTTGAAGGTGATCCAAACCTACTCTACAGAATTCTTAGGGCACATAAAAACAGGTTTGGCTCTACACATGAAATTGGTCTATATACGATGGAGCAAGCTGGATTAGAAGGCGTTGCAAATCCCAGCGATCTGTTGCTTACGAAACAGCATGACGGACTCAGTGGAAATGCGGTTGCTGTGCTCCTGGAAGGGGTACGTCCCATGCTCCTCGAAATACAAGCTTTGTGTTCTACCGCTGTCTACGGAACCCCGCAACGATCTACTACGGGTTTCGACACGCGCAGACTAAATATGCTGCTGGCTGTACTAGAGAAACGCTGTGGTTTTAGACTAGGCCAGAAGGATGTCTTCTTAAACATCACTGGAGGACTTCGCGTAGATGATCCCGCATTAGATTTAGCCGTGATCGCAGCCATCCTAAGCTCAAACCAAGATGATGCTATAGGTGGTAAAGTGTGTTTTGCCGGTGAAGTTGGGCTGACAGGAGAGATTCGTCCGGTAACTAAAATAGATCAACGTATTCGTGAAGCTGAAAAGCTTGGATTTGAGCGCATATATGTTAGCGGTCACCACCAAATTGAAAAATCCCACTACGGCATAGCCATAGTGGGACTTAAAAGGATAGAAGAATTAGTACAATCCCAATTCTAAGTGATGGTCTTATTTATCACCTTCCAGCAAGTTCGCTAATTCCGTTAAATCTGGAGTAAGTATAATCTCTGTTCTTCGATTTATTGCTTTGTTTTCCTCGGAGCTGTTATCTACTAATGGAACAAATTCTCCCCGACCAGCAGCAGTGATACGCTCAGGATTCATTCCTGCATTCTTAGTTAAGATTTTAACCACATTAGTTGCGCGCAGAACACTTAGGTCCCAATTGTCTTTTACTTGACTTTGTCCTCTGTAGGCATCATTGTCCGTATGACCCTCCACCAATACAGTGATGTCAGCATTTTCCGCCAACACCTTCGCTAGATTCTCAAGTGCTACCTGTCCGTTAGCGGCTACATTCCAAGATCCAGGGGCAAACAACAAGCTGTTCTCTAAACTAACATAGACCTTACCCTCTCTCATGTTTACGGTGAGACCATTGCCGTTAAACCCAAGCAGGGCATCTGATACTTTTTGACGAACATAAGCAACGGTGCTGTCTTTACGATTTATGACACCCTCAAGCTCGTTCACCCTGCGCTGGCCTCTTTCCAAAAGACGGCGCTCCGTGTTCAAGCTGTCCTCTTTAGCCTGAAGCCTAGTTTGCATAGTATTCAACTGGTCCATCAACGTCTTATTTTCTCGAGCGCTTGCGGTGATTAACGTATTGTTATTATCCAGTAGATAGTCGTATTGTTTTGAAAGGCGATCATACTTTGTGGTTAACGCCCTCAATTCGTCGAATTTGCTGGTTGTATCCTCCTGAAGAATTAATACATCTCTACGTGTAGCAGTTAGGGTACGTTGGAGCTCGGTATTCTCTGAATCACGTACCTCATTTTTTTGTCGCAGCTGGTCAGCCTCGTTGGCTAAAATGTCATATTTCTCTTGTAGGGTTTTATGGACTTTCGTGCTGATACACGAAGTGCTAAAAAGCCCCAGTAAAGCAAATAATAAGAGTTTTTTCATGGTATTTATCTCAATTCAATAGCCACTGTACCTACTACATAACTATTGGTCATTATAGCCGCTGTATAGATTCCTGGTGCTAATTTTATAGGCGCGTCTGTAGCGCGGTTCGCTGCAATACAAATCTCTTGTGCGTCTCCGGTGTAAGTGATTTTGGCTGATCCATTAAAACCGCTTTGTTCACCGCCAACAACTGCCTTATTAGATTCTGGGGCATCTACTGGCTTACCATTAGGCGCAAATAATTTTACGTAAAGTACACGTTCTCCTTGGTCTGCAATTCTGTTTTTAGCAAGAGTCACACATACGTTAATTCGATCCGTGCGTTTCGCTTTTTTCGTAGAGCGCTCTTTACCACTTCCGGTAATTCGAACAGGAGTCAGCCTCGAAGACGCAAGAACCAATTGTTTGCCCTGAGCAACAGTAGTTGTAAGAGAGGCGTTTCTACCGGTCAAATTTTGATTTGCTGCAATGGCATTGTTAAGACTGTCTGCAACCATTTGCTCGCGTAATTTCAAAATTGCATACGCTGTATTTGTGCTGTCTAATCTAGACACCAAAGAAGCGTTTTCCTTCTTCATTCCGCTCAATCGATACCTGTAATTTGTGAGTTGTTTTTTGTTTTGCACATTGACGGAATTGATGCTATCAATCACTGTACTCAAACGAGTAGTTTCATATTGAATGAATGCATTCAAGCTGTCGTTCTCGCCAACCTGAGACAATAAGTCCTCTTTCATTATGGTTAACTCCATGGCCAAAGATTGCTTTTCAAGATCAAGCTTATGGTTCTCTTCACTGCGCAAATACAGCATTACACCTAAAGCGATCACAGCAACAGCCATCGCCCCTACAAGTATGCCAAATCTTCCTTTCTTTCCTTCTGAACTCATCTTTGGTTGTGTATTATCTTAATATATAACGAAGCTACCTTAAACCTATTGAACTATGATTTTTCATCCATTAAGTTTTTTAACAAGTTCGTGGTTTCCATCACGCTACTTTGTGTGCAGTTACATGCTTAAGCTTCATGAGCAAAGCATATGCCAAGTTTGTTTGAAAAGTCTTCCACGCGCGCATTCCAGCGGATGCGCTGTTGGTTGTGATTGACGACACGGTAACTACTGGGTCGTCATTATTTCATGCTGGAGAGACCTTAAGAGAACACTATCCTGGAACCGTGCTTGTTCTTTCCTCTCTCGCTGTTGAAATTTAATATTTTATAATTATTGGTTTTTGTACCATTCCGCGATCCGATTTTATTTCTATCAAATAGGCACCTGCAGATTGACTACTCAAATCATAGGTCTTATGGAATGCTCCTGAATTAACCACCAAGTCATCGTTAATTATTTCCTGACCCAGGTAGTTTAAAACACGGATTTTCATGAGCTCCACGCCATCCACTACTCCGTCAACAGTTATTAAGCCGGTGGTTGGATTAGGATACAATAGTAATGAAGTCAAGCCAATACGCTCATTAAGGCCAATACCATTCAACTGCACATTAATATTCCGCGTTATTGTATCGCAATCTCCGTAGAGTGTTAATGTTGCCGAATAAGAGCCGTTTGCCGCATAGACATGTGTTTCTGAGGACCCTGTGCCAGTAGAATTACTACCATCTCCAAAGTTAAGGGTATAGCTGTTGTAACCCGAGGCTCCTGACCAGTCGAAGCTAACCGTACCAGTCGTTGCGTTGACACTGTCTACGTTGTAGTTTGTGGTTCCTGCCGTTATAGCCACACATGAATCTGTATTAAAAGCAAACCCACGGATCATAGAAGTATCACCCGGCGCGCACACTTCCCAAACGCTAAAGTTGTAAAACGTTGCAGGGACTAATCCAGTTAAGGACGCCAGAGCCGAAGTAGAAGACCCCGTCATTGTATTGGTTGAGCCTGAGGCCGTGTAAGTATACATGAAGGATCCGGTTCCACCTGTCCATGATACATCAGCGAAGCTCGGGCCTACGTTTGCCAGAGTTACATTGGACGGCATAGGGCAGGACACGGGGACACAGTTGGCCATCAAAGTATCAACATAACCCACAGCGAAATTAGGCGAGCTTACAGACACGTTTTGCAAACCGCTTGCATCCGTCAATGAGTAATACACTTCCGTGGGATAGCTACCAGCCTGACTGTTATATACTGTGATTTCAGTTCCACTACATACCTGAAAATCAACAATAGAACTATCTCCTGTTAAGAAGGTGAATGCTTCACCGAAAACACCATTGTAATAGACCGAAACCTCAGCGCCATTCCATCCGTCACCGTACGTATCATACATGCCCATCGTATAGGTACAAAGATCTGTCGTGTCACAGAGATTTGTGCAAAACGTAATGGGACCTAAGGTATCTGACGTACCATTCGCGCCACAATAGGCAATCATAAACACATCGTAACATGAAGCTGATGATAAACCCGAAATACTGAAGGTATTTGATGTTGTTGAATCCATAAAGGATGCCACACCTACACCTGTTGCTTGAATAAACCCTTGTGGGCCCCACTCATACACGTAGGTACCTGATCCTCCATTTTGATCGAAATTAAAGCTCGCGTTATTTTTACCTGCGGTATAAGTTAGATTGGTAGGAGTTGGGCAAGAGGCATTACAATTGGCAGCAAAGGTTGCCATTACAGTACCTGTGGTTGTAGAAGGACCATTACTATAACTAGCGATAGTAGACCCATTAGAGATTACATTTAAGCCAATCTCA